>JACQVO010000192.1 GCA_016209725.1 Candidatus Methylomirabilota bacterium
CCAAGGCCAGAACGGGTCATTGGGCAGAGAAACAAGATCTTGAAAACCCAGTGAACCCGGTCTCCCCTTCTCCGATCGAACGCCAGGAATCTTTGGCGTCATTGGCGTCTTGGCGGTTCAGTCGAGTTCTTCGAACTCACAGATCGGCGGGGTCCACGAAGGCCATCCGGCTGCCCAGCGAGAGGTCCTGCCTCCCACCGAGGTCCAAGCCGAAGAGCGTAAACCCAAGCCGGATGGGACGGAATGCATCCAGGGCGGCGTATCCTGGATCCGCCAGGTCATGCGGCACCGCCAAGACGCGTGCCGCGCCCGCCCCAGATTCCTGGCGCAGACGCTCAGCCGCCAGCCGTACCGCATCGGCGACGCCCGCCGGCCCCTGGAATCCCAGAGGCATCAGAAAGACCAGATGGAGGTCCCGCCCCGCCGCCCAGGACCACGCATCCTCCGACCCGACAATGCGCATCCGCATGACCGGAGAATAGTCCCATAATCCGACGCAGCCGGTGAGGCTTCCGCCGGACTTCCATCCGTACAGGCCCCGAAACCCGAGTCCATCCAACCGGTGCAGCCGGTCGCAGAGCGATTCGACATCCGCGAACGGAAAGAGATCATGATCCGGATGTGCCGCGCGCGCAAGCCGGAGAACCGACATCGCATCCGCCTCTTCCAAAGGTCTCACGCGCTCAAGACCGGTGATGGGAACAGCTTCAACCGGGATCAGGCTGAGAGCGCACGAGCGCAGCGGCCGAGACCCGCGGTCCTGGACGAAGGTTTCCGAGGGAATATTCCCCTCCATGACCAGGGAGTAGCCGACCGCCGGATTGAGCGATCGGGTGTGGCCTCGAATGGCATCCCCCAGCGCTTTCGCCACGCCCAGCCGCCGGAAGCCTGGGGCCACGCGCAGGTCATAGAAATAGGCCGCCCGAAGCGGCGCGCCATTCACGAGGACCGTCTTCAGGGCCATGGCCCCGACACCGATGAGGCCCGCATCCCCCTCGGCGACGTACACCCGCCAGGAGGGATAGGCCCGGGAACGCGCGAAGAAGTTTGGAGACCTGTCGAACGCCACCGGTGTGGCGGCCGCCACCACGCAGGCTCGATCCAGCGCGAGAAGGGCCGCGTTATCCTCGGCCGTGGCTTCGCGCACGCGGAAGGCGGGATGTTTGCAACCCGTATCATCCATCATGGATTGAAGTTGGGCCATGCCAGAATCGATCGAACAGGAGACCGCAGATTCTCAGAGCCGCTCTGAAGAAACCCTGGGGGACTCCAAAGTCATCCACAGAGTACGAAGACTTCGCAGATTCCACCCCCACCCGGCCCCTCCCCGCCCAGAGGGGGAGGGAGTAGGAGGGGGGCTATGGATCTGCGTAATCTGCGAAATCTGCAATTGGCATCAGTGTTCTGCGGGTTCCGCGTGCACCGAGACCCGTTCGACACCGGGGATCTCGTGCCGTGCCCGCCGCATCAGCTCCAGTCCCAGCTCGTGGGCCTCCCGTAACGACAGCCTGCCGTCCATCGTGCAATGGCAGGTGATCCAAATCCGGCCGTCAACGAGGCGGACGGAGATGTTGCTGCAGTCGCGGATCCCGGGGATCGCGTGGGCCAGGCTCCGCAGGCGTCCGGACACACGACCGACGTCGCTGTCGGCCCCGACGCCCATCGCCGGGATGGCTCTCATGGGATCCACGTGGATGTACACCCGCCCCACGAGCGGCAATTCCTGCCGCAGGTCGGCCTCGATCCGCTCCGTCACGGCGTGCCCCTCCGTCAGCGTGAGCTCCCCGGGCGCCTCCAGGTGCAGGTCCACGGCCGGTTTCCCATCCGCATACTGAATAAAGATGTCGTGGGCCCCGGCAGCGTGGCGGGACACGATGAGCCGGATGGCGTCCCCCAGACTTTCGTCGGCGGTCCGCAACGGTTCCGCGTGGATCACGATGCTGGCCTCCGGCGCCACGCCCCGGATGCGTTCCTCCACCTGTTCCACCACCGCGTGGGCGCCCTCGAAGGAGGCGCCGCGCCCGATGGACACGGCCGCGTCCACGAAGAGACGCGGGCCGACTTGACGCGCCCGCAGGGCGACGGGATCGTGCACGTCCGGGACGCCCTTGACGGCGGCCTGGATCCGTTCCATGAGATCGAGGGGGGCACGATCCAGCAGGGCATCCACGGCCCGTTTTCCCAGCCGGCCGCCCACCGTCAGGACGATGGCCGCGACGAGCATGGCGGCGAGAGCATCCGCCAGGGACAGCCAGGCTATACCCCGCCACCGTCCAGCCCAGACCGCCGCCAGCCCGAGCAGCACCGTGAGGGACCCCCAGACATCGGTCTGGAAGTGGAGGGCATCCGCCTCCAGCGCCTGACTGCCGGTCTCCCTGGCCACCCTCGCCAGGGCCCGGGAGCGTGAGACATCCACGACGATGGAACCCAGCATCACGGCGAAGGCGATCCAGGTCGGCTCGATCTCGGCGTGTTTCCAGAACAGGCGCTCGAAGGCTTCGTAGATGATCCAGAGGCAGGTCAGGAGGAGGAGGGCCGTCTCGACCAGCGCGGAGAGATTCTCCACCTTCCCGTGGCCATAGTGGTGGTCCCGGTCGGCCGGACGATCGGCCACCCGGACGGCGAAGAGGGTGATGAGGGCTGCCACGAAGTCCAGACCGGAGTGTGCGGCCTCGGACAGGATCCCCAGGCTCCCGGTTTGCCAGCCCACCACGGCCTTGCTGGCCGTGAGCCCCACGGCGGCGATGACCGAGGTCAAGGCGACCCGGACCTTTTGTCGGTTCGTGTCCAGGCCCGCCGGAATGGGCGCGTCTGCCGTGCTCGCCATGGAGGGGATCCTATCCGGGAGCCCCGGGTTTCCCAAACAGCTCCGGCCGGATGGATCGGACGCGGGTGAGGACCTGCTCCCACTCCAGCGCCGACGGAAAGGCGAGGGCGAAGGCGAGTGCCGAGAGTCCGGCCAGGACGTAGAAGTCCAGGAGGTATCCCCCCACGAAGTAGAGCGCCAGGCCCAGGATGACCGGGATCTCGCCTACGGCGAAGACGAACACCTGGTTCGAGGAGAGTGCGGAGAGGAGCTCCGGCAGGCTCTGTCCCCTGGCCCGCCGTACCACATTGTCGGGATCGAACAGACGCCGGCGCAAGAGCAGGACCGCGGCGCAGGCCACCAGTCCCAGAACATAGAGCGGATAGCGGAGCCAGTCCACCGCCATGAAGACATCGCGGCCTCGCGGGATCTGGCCCACCTTCCGGATCGCCTGGACGACGATCCAGTAGACCAGGATCGAGCCGACCATGGCGCCGTATACCACACGCAGGGGTGCCAGGACGGCCCGCAGACGATGGCGGATGGCATCATCCAGCGGTGTGGAGTGAGTCATGGGACCCTCCCCTCGGCCAGAACCGCCGCCAGGTGCACCGTTGCCAGATCGTCCACCACCAAGTCCGCTTCGCCCAGGCGCTCCCGCGGACAGGAATGGGTCACAGCCACGCAGGCCATGCCGGCCGCCTTCGCCGCCCGGACGCCTCCGGGCGTATCCTCGATCACGACGCACCGGCGCGGCAAAAGATCCAGCGCCTCCGCAGCCAGGAGGAAGGGCTCCGGATCGGGCTTGCCCTTCCGGCAGTCATCCCGGGTCACGACGACACCGAAGCGGTCGCGGATATCCAGAGAGCGAAGGACCCGTTCCACCTCGCGCCGCAGCGATCCCGTCGCCAGCCCCACCCGCCAGCCATCGGTGCGGGAGAGAAGCGCCATGCCGTCAGGGAAGATCGGAACCCCGGTCTCCAGCAACTCCAGGTAGCGGCGTTCCTTGGCCACCAAGGTGGTCTCCAGCGCCTCCCCGGCCGGCAGGAGCTGCTCCAGGACCTCGCGGTCGGAGTACACGATGAAGCGGGCATAATACTCCTGCTCCGTCAGTCTCCGCCCGTGTGTCGCCAGGACCTCCTGGAAGGCCTGCAGGTGGAGCGGCTCGCTATCGATCAACACGCCGTCGAGGTCGAAGATCACGCCGCGCTCGCCGCTCTCGGCTCTCATTCCTACCGCCTCGGCACCTCAATCCTAAAGGCTTTCATCTTGCGATGCAGGTTGCTGCGCTCGATTCCCAACCGCTCCGCCGTGCGGGTGATGTTCCA
>JACQVO010000196.1 GCA_016209725.1 Candidatus Methylomirabilota bacterium
CGAAGGGAACGAGCTGGGCCCCACCCTGTCTTTCAAGGGGATCGACAATCCGACATACTACTGCCTTACGGGCGGGCCGCACGAGCCCGGCCGCTATTATCTGAACTACACCGGCTGCGGCAACAGCCTGAATCTCGCCCACCCGCATGTCATCCGCCTGGTGATGGATTCCCTCCGCTACTGGGTGGAGGTCATGCACGTGGACGGGTTCCGGTTCGACCTGGCGTCCGTCCTGGGCCGCGAGGAGGGGATGTTCCTGAAGTCCGCGTCCTTCTTCGATGCCATCTCCCAGGATCCGGTCCTCAACCGGGTGAAGCTGATCGCCGAGCCGTGGGACCTCGGGACCTATCAGGTTGGCAACTTCCCCGTGGACTGGTCCGAGTGGAACGGGCGGTTCCGGGACCCCCTGAGGAGGTTCGGCAAGGGGGATGCGGGACAGCTTCCGGAGCTTGGCTGGCGGCTGACGGGCTCCGCGGATCTGTACGGAGACGACGGCCGCTCGGCCTACAACAGCATCAACTTCATCACCTGCCACGACGGGTTCACGCTCCGCGACCTCGTCTCCTACAACGATAAACACAACGACGCCAACCTGGAGGGAGGCCGGGACGGGACCAACGACCACAACTCCTGGAACTGCGGGGTGGAGGGTGAGACGGATGATCCCGCCGTCCTCAGGCTCCGCAAGCAACAGGTCAAGAACGTCGCCTGCATGCTGCTCTTTGCGGCCGGGACTCCCATGATCCTGGGCGGGGACGAGTTCTTCCGGACCCAGCGGGGAAACAACAACGCCTATTGCCAGGATAACGAGATCAGTTGGTTCGACTGGCGGGAGGTCGATCGCCACCGCGACGTGCTGGCGTTCTTCCGGAAGGCGATCGGGCTCACCCGGCGGTTCCCGGTCCTGCAGTGCCGGAAATTCCTCACCGGCAGGGATAGCAACGGCAACGGAATCCCGGACATCCAGTGGTTTGGAAGGAATCTGGACGAGCCCGCATGGAACGACCCCGAACTGCGCACCCTGTGTTATCTGCTGGACGGGGGCGAGGGGCCGGGCGGCAGGGGGGATTACTTCCTCTTCATCATCCTCAACGCCGACTTCCGCTTGCAGGCCGTCCGGCTTCCGGCTCTGCCCGGGGGAAGGCCGTGGCGGCGGATCATCGACACCAGCCTCTCGGCCGGCGACGATTTTCTCGCTAAGGGACAAGAGATCCCGATCAATCCCCCGGGACTGTACCTCGTGAATCCGCGCAGCACGGTCGTCCTCCTCGGGGAGTGAAAGCCCGGAGTATGGTATTGGCGGTGGTGCTGCCGGTTAGAGCCTCCCCTCAGGCGGGGACGAATTGGGATTGCGGTGCCACAGGGCGATGTAGGTGTTGGCGCCGCGGCCGATGTCGGGGTCCTTCCCTGCGGTCCGGACCTTCTGCGCCAGCGAGTCGTCGATCTCGCGATGCGTGATGACCATGTGGGGGGCGTACCGGGGGAGATTCGCCTGCAGGTGCGCGACCGCGCGAGGGATATAGCGGTGGGGCGAGAGCGCGCCGGAGAATCGCTGGTTGGCGAACACAACCTCGAACGCCGCCACGTCCAGGCCGGGGATCCCGCCGTGGGCGGTGGTGATGTAGGTCCCGTTCCGGTCCAGGACTTTTTCCCGAAACATCCGGTTGGTCGCCGCGGCGCCCACATACTTGTGCCCGGCGGCATCCAGGACGAGGTTGAATGAGCGCCCGGCCTCCAGGTTCGGGAGGCCCCGACGGATCTCCGCGGCGCAGAAGGCGTCCGGATTATTCGCGTCCACGAGGTACGTGTTCCCGCGCGGGAGACCCAGCCGCGCGGCTGTGAGCGCGAGCCGATCCGCATCCACGTCCGCCAGGAATAGATCAACGCCATCCGGCCCCCGCTCGGCCAGGGCCGCCTCGGCCAGCCAATAGGCGATCCGCCCGCCGCCGCCGATCAGGAAGAGCGCGGGGCGATACCCTTCCTCCCACGCATGGAGCTTGGCGACGCCGCGGATCGCCGTGTACGCGCAGGCAAGACCGTCTGCCTGGGTGAGAACGGCAAGGTCCCCCTCGTCCCGCAGGCGCGACCGGTCCACCCGGTGAAGCTGCGTGTGCCGGCCCACCATGATCCCCCCCCGGCGTCCCACGGGGTCGTAGACATACGAGCCGGGGACATGCCGCAGGCCCGTCTGGCGCAGCACCCAGGTTTCATTGGCCGCGCCGATCCCCTGGAACAGCGTGCCCTTCGAGCAGTCAATCCCCGGTCGCTTCTGGACGGAGCACGCGTAGCAGTCCGGCTCGCCGCACCCGATGTTGATGTCGTACACGTACCAGCCGCCCACCTCGATGCCGGCACGCCGGGCCGCCTCCGACGCGCCCACCACTTCCACCACCTGCTCGTGTCCGGGGACGACCGCCTGGGTGGCCGAGGGGAGCCGGAATCCGGGCGGGAACTCTTCCTCGCAGCTTGCCGTGTCGCTGGGACAGCGGCCGACTGCCAGCGGCCGCAGGACGACATTCCAGGAGCCGTTCTCGCCGAAGAACCGCGGCACCGGCACGTCGCGCACTTCCGCTCGGCCCCGCGCCGGGAAGACGATCGCCCTCTGGGTCGCGGGCAACATGCCCTCACCTAGCTCCATCTCAAGCCCTCCACTCCCTTCGCCTGCCCACGGATTGGGGCCAGGCTTGCGTAATTGCGCAACTTACCTCTGTCCCAAGATCAGTCGAACGAATTGCTCCCGGTCCTTCAGCTCCATCCGTTCCACCCAGGCGATGGCCCGACTGATGTTCGAGGGATCCCGGTTGAGGGCCTCCGCAAGTTTTCTTGCCGAGAGGCCCGCTACCGAAGTCGCCGTGTAGCAGAGAAGGCATCTGGCTCGATAGATGTTGCGCCGCCGGCTTCTCCCCTTGATGAGCGCCACTGGGACATGGGTTGCCCGGCTCACTTGTTCCATCAGATCTTCCAATCCTATGCCCGGCCGGTTGGCCCTCCGCCTTACGATCTCCCGGGGGCGCGAAACCTCCTCCGCGAATCGCTCGTCGCCCAGGATTTGTTGCTCCAGTACCGCGTAGAGTTCCGACATGTGACCTGTCCCCACACCCTCCTTGATGAACAGGGCGTAGGCCCGCCTGGCCCGGGAGACATCGGGGTCGAACGTTCCCAGGACCGGACCGGTGTTGATGGCGATGGGGCTCGTACCACGACCCTGGTAGATGAGATGGCTACTCCACGGATATTTCGCGGGATCCGGCACCATTCCCGCACGCACTGGATTCAGGTGAAGGTATCGGACCAGCGCGACGAGATACTGATCGCGCTCGCACACGATTGCTCGGTACCGCCCTTGATACAGATGACCGACCCGTCGATACTTTCGGTTGATGTACTGGGCGTACCGCTGCTGAATCACCTGCATGCATTTCGCCAATGTGCCTGCAGTCAGTTCCAGCAGGATGTGGACGTGGTTCGGCATCAGCACATAAGCATAGACGCGGACCGCGAAGCGGTGTTGGGCATCGGCGAGGATGGCCAGATAGCGCTCCCGATCCGCGTCGGCCTGAAACAGGACCTGTCGGTTGTTCCCGCGGGCGAGAATGTGGTAGAGGACGCCGACGGCATCGATTCGGGGTTTGCGTGCCATTTCGGACCCTCCTCAAATCGACCAGACGCGTGTTACGCAACTACGCAAGCCTGGCCCCGATCCTTAAGGGGGCTCAGGCGCGGCCGTAGACGGGGATGGCGGCGCCGGAGATCTCGCGGGAGGCCTCCGAGCAAAGAAACAGCAGGACCCGGGCGATCTCTGCCGGCTTGACCCAGGCGGAGGAGTCGGCGCCCGGCATGGCGTTTCGGTTGGCGGGCGTGTCGATCACGCTGGGGAGGATGGCGTTGACCGTGATGTTGTCCTTCAAGACCTCGCTGGCCAGGGTTTCGGTGAAAGCAATCAGTCCCGCCTTGGCGGCCGCGTAGGCCGAGATCCCGGGAAAGACCTTGATGGCAGCCCGCGAGGACACGGTGACGATCCGGCCGCCGCCGCCCCGCCGCATGACCGGGACCACGTGCTTGCAGCAGAGAAACGCCGACTTCAGGTTGATATCCAGCATGTGGTCCCACGTCGCCTCGGGCAATGCCGCCACGGGCAGATCCCCCACAAACCCACCCACCAGGTTCAGCAGAATGTCAATTCGACCCAGGCGCTCAACCACGGTCCGCACCAGTGTCTGGACCTCCGTTTCCACCGTGACATCCGCTTTGAGAAAGATCGGTGCACCCGCCCGCAACCCAAGGTACGCCTTGCATTCCGGGGCCTCGGCGTCCACGATGTAGGTGACTGCCGCGGTGGCTCCGGCCTCGCCAACGGCA
Organism: Candidatus Methylomirabilota bacterium; assembly: GCA_016209725.1. Classification (GTDB taxonomy): domain Bacteria; phylum Methylomirabilota; class Methylomirabilia; order Methylomirabilales; family 2-02-FULL-66-22; genus 2-02-FULL-66-22. Next base: position 4,360 of record JACQVO010000196.1, read on the forward strand.
GCGGTCACCGCCCGCCCCAACGCCCCGGTCCCTCCCGTGATCAGGGCGATTTTGCCCGCGAGAGACATCTCCTCCCCCCTGGATTCATTTGCACGACAGAGACACGGAGAGCGGAAGGTCCCGCGAAGCAGTCAGATTTCCCCTCGGGCCCCCCTGCTCAATCTGCGTAATCTGCGGTTAAGGTGGTCCTGGCGTTTCTCCGCCAAGCGTGGCCACCTGCTCCCGCAGGCGCATCACGACGGTCTCGGCCTCATCCGCCCCGCGCGGCCCTTCTCCGGAGAGGAGCTCCTCGGGCGTGGCCACCGGGCCGAACCGCACATGGAGGCGATGGATCCCC
>JACQVO010000197.1 GCA_016209725.1 Candidatus Methylomirabilota bacterium
CCAAGAGTTCCTGCACCGTGCGGATGTCGCCTGCCTGCGCCGCGGGCGCGGCAGGCAGGCAACACCCGCAAACCAGCCCCGTAAAGGAAGGTGCCCCTCAGCCGGGACGTTCCGTGCAGGTTGGCACGGATGGCCTGGACTTCGTCGCGGCTTAGGACGACGGGAAGGCGGACGGGGCGCTTCGCCGGAGCAATGTTGTCCAGCCATGGCAACGGCTGATCCAGGACTTCTTTGTAGAGGAACAGGAGGGCACTCAGGGCCTGGTTCTGGGTCGAGGCGCTTACCTTTCCCTTCACCGCGAGGAAGGAAACGATTCTTCAGCCAGCAAGCGGTTCGCTTCCAGAACCAGTGTGATTGCTTCCTTGAGGTTGGTGCGCGTCTCCTCCAGGGTAGCGCCTTGGGTGTTGGCGCCGGGCAGCTCCTCCACGAAGCCGATGTATCCTTCGGGGACCTTCTGAAAAACGGCAGTCAACTTGATCTCCATGGCACCTCCGTCACACGGCTGAAAGGTGGCACCTGCCGCCCTTGGATTCCAGCATTCCTTGACCCCCGCGACTGCATCCTATGGTTGGGGGAGTAGGCCGTCAAGGCATTTCTGTTACCCGGCAGGCTTTCATTCTTCCCAGAAGAGTCGCCAGTCACTGAGGCGGGTCATGGAGGGTCTTCAGAAGGGGATCATCCCGGAGATTTCGCGAAGAATTCTTGACGCCGCGCCAGCCAAGAGGGTAGATTACGGCGTCGAGTCCACATTGAATCCGAGGATCTCTTCCGGCTCGCGCTGATGCATTCACCACACATGGTGGTCCCCGCGCGGGCCTTTTTTTGGCGATCGGGCACCCGGGCAACTCGGCCATCGGGTAATCCGGCGACCTGGAAGCCCTGATTGCCAAATCGCCGGATTGCCTGGTTGCCAGAGCACCCATGGCCGAGACCGCAGACATCGTCATCATCGGCGCGGGGATCGTGGGCTGCAGCATCGCCTACCATCTGGCGCTCCAGGGCTCGGCCAAGGTAGTGGTGGTGGAGAAGGACCTGATCTGCTCGGGGTCCACCGGCAAGTCAGCGGGAGGGATCCGGCAGCAGTTCGCCACCGAGGTCAATCTCCGTCTCTCCATCGAGAGCCTGCGGATGTTCCATCGCATGCGCGAAGAGTTGAGGATTGATCCGGAGTTCCGCCAGGTGGGCTACCTCTTCATGGCCACGGCGGCCCGGGAACTCGAGATGTTCCGCCGGCAGGCCGCGATCCAGCAGCAGTACGGGATTCCGGTCCAGATGGTCTCCACCGACGAGATCCGGCGGATCGTTCCCTATGTCCGCGTGGACGACATCATCGGGGGCGTCTACTGCCCGACCGACGGCTACGCGGCCCCCTACGAGGTGACGATGGGGTACGCCGCGGCGGCGCGGCGGCTGGGGGTCACGATCCACGAGCAGCGGGCGGTCACGCGGGTCGTGCGGTCGGGGGATGGCGTTGCCGGGGTCGAGACCTCCCAGGGGCCCATCCATGGGCGGGTCGTGGTCAATGCGGCCGGGGCCGAGGGAGGGCTGGTCGGCGCCCTCGCCGGGGTGGAGGTCCCCGTGTCGCCCTACCGCCGCCAGGTCTTCGTCACGAACCCTCTGCCAGAGTTCAACCAGGAGCCGCCCCTCACCATTGACTACCACCGGAACTGGTACTTCCGCGGCGAGATGGGCGGGTGTCTCTTCTCGGGGCCGAAGGATGAGGAGAGCACCTTCAACACCAACGTGGATTGGGAGCACGTGGCCGAGAGCGTGGCCAAAGCCGTCGCCCGCGTTCCCAGCCTGGAGAAGGCGGAGATCAAGCGGGGGTGGGCCGGCTCCTATGACATCTCGCCGGACAACAATGCCATCCTGGGGGCGCTCCCGGAGCTGCCGGGGTTTTACGTGGCGACTGGGCACAGCGGACACGGGTTCATGCACGGCCCGGCCACGGGCAAGCTGATGGCGGAGCTGATCCTGACGGGGAAGACCTCGATCGACATCAGCTCCCTCGGCCCCGAGCGCTTCCGGACGGGGAGGACGGTGCAGGAGCCGATGACGATGCATGCGGCGTGACCAGCCAATGCGGAATGGCGAATGCGGAATGCGGAATGAGGGGAGAGGGCAGAGAGGCGAGACTTCGCCGAGCGCAGTCGAGGTGAGGCGAGAGCCGAGTGAGGCGGACGCGCGGCTCATCATCGCCGCCAGCGAGGCGGACGCGAACCAGTTTTACGCCACGCGGTTCCTCGCTGGGGATCCCTTCGTGTTTCTCTGGCAGGGCGCAGAGAAGATCCTCCTGATGTCGGATCTCGAGGTGGACCGGGCGCGCGCCCAGGCCGCGGTGGACATGGTCCTGGCCATCCGGCAATACGAGGAGCGGGCCAAGGCATCGGGCATCGAACGGCCCGGAGTGGTGGACTCGTTGTGGGAGCTCTTGCAGGAGCGGCAGATCCACAGCCTCCTGGTCCCAGGCAGCTTCCCTGTCGAGCATGCGGACCGACTGCGGGAGCGTGGCGTGACGGTGCGAGTCAAGCCGGAGCCGTTTTTTGAGGAGCGATTGATCAAGTCCCCGAATGAGGTGGAGGCCATCGCCAGTGCCCTGCGCCGAACCGAAGCCGCCATGGATGCGGCGATCGCGGCGATCCGCGAGGCCGAGGTCCAGGACGGGCTCCTGTGGTGGCAGGGGGCGATTCTGACATCCGAATGGATCAAGCGGCTCATCGCCCGACAACTCCTGGACGACGGCCTCATCGCGCAGAACACGATTGTCGCCTGCGGGGAGGATGGCTGCGATCCCCACAACCGAGGCAGCGGCCCTCTCCGCCCCGAGCGGCCGATCATCATCGATATCTTCCCTCAGGACCTGGAGAGCCGGTACTTCGCCGATATCACCCGGACCGTTATCAAGGGGCAGGCCCCGGACGCCCTCCGGCGGATGTATCACGCCGTCGCCGCGGGGCAGGGGTGCGCGCTGAAGCTCATCCGGGGCGGGGCGGATGGCGAGGCGATTCACCGCGGGGTGCAGGCGACCCTGGAGGCTCACGGCTTCCAGACGGGCGAGGTGGACGGGCGCATGCAAGGCTTCTTCCACGGAACGGGCCATGGCCTCGGACTGGACATTCACGAGCCGCCGCGAGTCTCCAAGGTCAAGGCGACCCTGCGAACCGGAAACGTGATCACGGTCGAGCCCGGACTTTACTATCCGGGCCTGGGAGGCGTTCGCCTCGAGGACGTTGTCGTGGTAACCGACACCGGGTGCCACAACTTGACGTGGTATCGCAAGGAGCTGGAGGTCTAGATGCCGGATCTTCGATACCGGACCTTTCGCATGAAGGTGTACGCGCGGCTGTGCCCGCCCGACCTCACCCCGCAGGAGCGTGACCGGTTCCTCGGCGCCCTGGACCGGCTGGACGAGGACGGGATGGAGGACTTCTTCGACGAGCGGCCCCTGGAGAGCACGGTCAAGCGTGCAGTTCAGATCCTGAAGGAGGCGCGGGATCTGGGAGACCGAATCAACGTACTGGACCGAACCCTGCCCGTGCTTCCCCATGTCGAGATCACGGAGTGCTACAACCGCTTGCGGGCCCTGGGCGGCGAGATCGAAGGATTCGAGGCGGCCGGGCTCTTGAACTAGCCCGGATTATTCGTGAACTCGTTTCTTGGCTCGCGCCTACCCCCTCACCCTGTCCCTCTCCCGCGGTGGGGAGAGGGTATCAAAGAATGTGCCCCTCTCCCTCGATGGGAGAGGGCGGGGGTGAGGGTGTCTGGTAGCATTCGTGAATAATACGGGCTAGGGGGAGCGTCGTGGCGAAGGCTTACCAGGGGCCGAGCCTGTTCGGTGTGTGTTTCGGCGCCTGCTGGATTGCGATCCTGTTGGGACTGTTCGGGACCATGATGGCGACGTATTCCCGTTTGTGGGGGGTTGCGGGGTTGGCCTTCGGCATGGGGCTCTTGCCCATCTCTGCCCCCGCCTACCCATTCATCGCCTGGTACACAGGCGGCGGGTTTCCCTGGCTGTGGACAGTGGGTCTCGTTGCGGCGATTGCCATGGGGAATGTTCTCCTGCGGGACTGATCTCCAATCCGAAATTCTCAACCGCCAAGGCGCCAAGAACGCCAAGACCGGCAGGCCATTGGCGGGATACGACTGAGACTCCCGTCGGCCCCATGAGGTGGTTTCGGGTTCATGTGTTGAGAGGTCGGAAAATCGTATCCTTGGCGACATTGGCGTCATGGCGGTTCAAGTGTTTTTTCGGATCAGGGTGATCTCTTTCGACGATCTTCTCCAGCATTGGCAAGATATGTGAGGCAAAATCCAGCCTTTGTCTGATTCGGAATCAATCGTGCCGATGCTTACATTACAACAGGTTAGCTGCTCCTCATGGGAGAGTAAAACACCTTGACGTTTACGTGAAGGTTGAGTATATTTGGGATGTCTTCGATCTGGATTGCGTCTTCGGGAGTGGGCAGACGGAACAGACGGAACAGCAGGATGGGAGAAGCAAACCGTAATGGGAATGATGGCCGGCTGATGCGAATCGGCGACTTGGCCAAGAAGGCCGGGACGACCATGCGCACTATCCGGTACTATGAGCAGCTCGGCCTGATTGCCCCCGCGGCACGCTCCAAGGGAGGGTTCCGCCTGTATGAGGAGGAGGAGCTGCGAAAGCTCCGCCTCATCAAGAACCTGCAGCTCGTGGATACTCCCCTGGCGCAGGTCAAGGCCTTCTTCGATAAACGGCAGCGAGGGCGGCGGGCCTCGGAGATCGCCCCAGCGATCAGCCGGTTGCTTCAGCAGCAACTGCGGGAGGTGGAGAAGCGCATGGCACGGTATCAGGCCATGCGGGCCTCCCTCCGGCAAACGATCGAGATCCTGGGCTGCTGCGCCGAATGTCCCCTGGAACCGGGCCCCGGGGTGTGTTCCCAGTGCCCGGTGATCACCTCGCGCGCCGAGATTCCCTTGCACATGCAGGCCATCATCGAGGCCGCGTGACGAGGGAGCGTGGAACCAGGCAACCACCGGCAGTCCCGTAGGAGCCTGCTAGTGTACTGTCTCAGAAACGGCTTTACAGCGGACCCGTTCGGGCTGAGCTTGTCGAAGCCCAGATTCCGCACCCTTCGATCCCGCCAGGGCGGGACTCAGGGTGAACGGAATTGTAAGGGTATTTGAGAGGCACTACACCAGGTGCCCCGAATGCACGCGATGCGCGTGGCGGGCGCACCCCTGACTCACCAGAGGAGGAGAACACCGATGATCACCGTCACAACTTTGGCCGCCGAGAAGATCAAGGGGATCCAGGCCGCCCAGGCCTCGCCCGCAGAGGCGGGGCTCCGCATCCGGGTCATGGGCGGCGGCTGCTCCGGCTTCCAGTACCAGCTTGCTTTCGACGCCCCGCAGCCCGGGGACCAGGTGTTCGAGCAGGACGGAGTGAAGGTCGTGGTGGACCCGAAATCCTTCCTCTATCTCAGCGGCACCGAGATCGACTACGTGGACAGCCTCACCGGCGCCGGGTTTACCCTGAAGAACCCCAACGCCAAGGGGAGCTGCGGCTGCGGATCCAGCTTCACGGCGTAGCGCGGCGATCCGTTCGTTCCCCGAGCGCGATTGGGGCCCGGACCAGCGGAAGCACCAGGGGGCCCTGGGGGCAGCCCGGTCTCTGTTCGGTGCCGGGTCGAGATGAGAGTCTTGGATGGTCCTTCCTTGAAAGGGGTCGCGTGATGAGCGCCGATGTGCTGACCGCGCCGGGCCTCGGCGCGGACGAGGCCGCCGAGGTTGAGCGTGGCATCCTGCTCACCTCGCTGGACAAGATGGTGAACTGGGCACGCCGGTCCTCGATCTGGCCGGCGACCTTCGGGCTGGCCTGCTGCGCCATCGAAATGATGGCGACGGGCGCCTCCCGGTTCGACCTGGCGCGCTTCGGGGCCGAGGTCTTCCGCGCCTCGCCGCGGCAGGCGGACCTGATGATCGTGGCCGGGCGGGTCAGCCGGAAGATGGCCCCCGTCCTCCGCAAGATTTACGATCAGATGCCCGATCCCAAGTGGGTCATCGCCATGGGCGCCTGCGCCTCTTGCGGCGGGGTCTTCAACACCTACACCATCGTTCAGGGGGTGGACCAGGTGGTCCCGGTCGACGTGTACGTCCCGGGCTGTCCCCCGCGGCCGGAGCAGCTCATCCACGGCATCATGCTCTTGCAGGAGAAGATCAAGAAGGAGCGGCACACGCGCCGGGACCTCATCAATCTTCCCTGGGAGCGGGCGAGGGCGTGAGCCCCGCATGGGTGGGGGGGTCCCGAGAGAGAAGTCCCTGGGTCAACCGCGGATGGAAGAGGAGCGGAAGGGAGCCATGAGAGTCGAGACGCAGGCGGTTGCGGCGGCACCCGGCAAGCGACGCGAGCAGCGGGACAGCGTGGTCATCCGGTTCGCCGGGGACTCGGGCGATGGGATGCAACTGACGGGAATGCAGTTCACCACCGAGTCGGCCCTGGCGGGGAACGACATCGGGACCCTGCCGGACTTCCCGGCGGAGATTCGCGCCCCGGCGGGCACGCTGGCCGGGGTGAGCGGGTTCCAGCTCAACTTCAGCAGTCTCGAGGTGTACACCCCGGGGGACAGCCCCGACGTCCTGGTGGCGATGAATCCGGCGGCGCTGAAGGTGAATATCGGGGACCTGAAGCCCGGCGGCATCCTGCTGGCCGATCGGGACGGATTCGATGCCGGCAACCTGAAGAAGGCGGGGTACGCCGGCAACCCTCTCGAGGACGGCTCCCTGGGACAGGTCCAGGTCTTCGTCGTGGACATGACCGGGATGACCCTCAAGGTCCTGGAGGACCTCAAACTCTCCAACAAGGTCGCCAGCCGGTGCAAGAACTTCTTCGCCCTGGGGGTGTGTTCGTGGCTGTACAGCCGCCCGATCGAGACGACGCTGAAATGGATCCAGGACAAGTTCAAGAAGACCCCCGAACTGGTGGAGGCCAACGCCCGGGTGCTGAAGGCCGGGTATCACTTCGGCGAGACCACGGAGATGTTCGCCGTCCAGTACGAGGTGAAGCCGGCCCGGATCAGCCCGGGCACCTACCGCAATGTCACGGGGAACACCGCCCTCTCTCTCGGCCTGCTGGCGGCGGCCAACAAGGCGGGGCTGCCGCTGTTTCTCGGAAGCTATCCCATCACGCCGGCCAGCGATATCCTGCACGAGCTGGCACAATACAAGAACTTCGGCGTGTATACCTTCCAGGCCGAGGACGAGATCGCCGGCGTCTGCTCCGCCCTGGGCGCGTCCTTCGGCGGGGTGATCGGGGTGACGACCTCCAGCGGTCCCGGCATTGCCCTCAAGCAGGAGGCCATCAACCTGGCCGTGATGGTGGAGCTGCCTCTGGTGATCTGCAATATCCAGCGGGGTGGACCCAGCACCGGCCTCCCGACCAAGACGGAACAGGCGGACCTGTACCAGGCCGTCTTCGGCCGGAACAGCGATTCGCCGCTGCCCGTCCTGGCCGCGGCCACTCCCACGGACTGCTTCACCACGGCCTACGAGGCGGTCCGGATTGCCATCAAGTACATGACGCCGGTGATCCTGCTCTCGGACGGCTATCTGGCCAATGGGGCGGAGCCATGGTCGATCCCGAGGTTCGAGGAGCTGCCGGCGATCCCGGTCCACTTCCGGACGGAGGCCGAGGGCTTCTTCCCGTACCTTCGGGATCCGGAGACCCTGGCGCGGCCGTGGGTGAAGCCCGGCACCCCCGGGCTGGAACACCGCATCGGCGGCATCGAGAAAGAGGACGTCACGGGGAATATCAGCTACTCGCCGGCCAACCACGAGTTGATGACGCACGCCCGCGCCCAGAAGCTCGCGGCGGTGGCCCAGGATATTCCCCCCACCAGCATCCGGGGCGATCATGCGGGAGATCTTCTGGTGGTGGGGTGGGGGAGCACCTACGGCTCCATCGCCGCCGCCGTGGACGAGGTGCGGGCGCGGGGAAAGCGGGTATCCCAGATCCACCTCCGCTACCTGAATCCGCTGCCGCCCGACCTGGGGGGAATCCTGCGCCGGTTCAAGACGGTACTCGTGCCCGAGATGAACATGGGCCAGCTCCTCACGATCCTGCGGGCGATGTATCTGGTGGATGCGGTGGGACTCAACAAGATCCAGGGGCAACCCTTCAAAATCTCGGAGATCGCGGGCAGGATCCTGCGATTGCTGGAGGGCTAGCATGAGCGACGCGGCCGTGGCCACGGCGGCTCCCAAGCTGACGCGGAAGGACTTCGTCTCGGACCAGGATGTCCGCTGGTGCCCCGGGTGCGGGGATTACTCCATCCTGGCCCAGGTACAGAAGGTGATGCCGGAGCTGGGCCTGTCCCGGGAGAAGTTCGTCTTCATCTCGGGGATCGGGTGCTCCAGCCGGTTCCCGTACTACATGAATACCTATGGATTTCACTCCATTCATGGACGGGCCGCGGCGGTCGCCAGCGGGCTCAAAATCTCCCGGCCGGACCTGTCGGTGTGGGTCGTCACCGGGGACGGGGACGGGCTGAGCATCGGCGGAAACCACCTGATCCACGCCTTGCGGCGGAACGTCGGCTTGAAGATCCTGCTGTTCAATAACCGGATCTACGGCCTGACCAAGGGGCAGTATTCCCCCACCTCGGAGTTGGGGAAGGTGACCAAGTCCACGCCGGCCGGCTCGGTGGACTATCCCTTCAATCCCATCGCGGTGGCCATGGGCGTGGACGCCACCTTCGTGGCCCGCGGTGTCGATGTGGAGGCCAAGCTCCTCCAGGACCTCCTGCGGCGAGCCTACGAGCACCCGGGCGGCACCTTCATCGAGATCCTGCAGAACTGCAACATCTTCAACGATGGGGTCTGGGAGACGCTCACCGACAAGGCGACCAAGGCAGACACGGTCTTGCTTCTGGAGCATGGCAAGCCGCTGATCTTCGGCAAGAACCGGGACAAGGGGATCAAGCTGGGCAGCGACAGCCGCCTCCAGGTGGTGACCCTGGGGAACGGTACCCAGGAGGGGGACATCCTCGTCCACGACGAGACCAACCGGCCGCTGGCATACATGCTGGCCCACCTGGAGACCCCGACCCCCATCGGCGTCTTCCACGCCACTATCCGTCCGACCTACGAGGAGGCCATGAGCAAACAGCTCGAGGCCGCCCGGCAGAAGCTGGGACCGGGAGACGTCAACGCCCTCTTCAAGCGGGGCGAGACCTGGGTGGTCCGTTGACGCTCGCCCCTCCGCCGCTCCGCCTAGTGTACTGTCTCAGAAATGGCTTTACAGCGGACCCGTTCGGGCTGAGCTTGTCGAAGCCCAGATTCCGCACCCTTCGACAGGCTCAGGGTGAACGGAATTGTAAAGGTATTTGAGAGGCACTCCACTAACGGCAGGGCATGGGGCCGGCCACGACCAATCCTCCCGCGCCATCCGGTGACCCGGATTCCTCTGCCAGGAGAGGCTCGTCCATGAACGGCAACGGCCTGGCGCCCGAGATTCGACGGCGCCTGATCCAGGCCTGCCAGCGGATCGTCGGACCCGAAGGGGTGGTCTCGGCGCCAGACGAGCTCCGGGTGTACGAGTGTGATGCCTTGACCTACTACCATCGGTCCATGCCGGACCTGGTGGTCCTCCCCATCTCGACCCCGCAGGTCTCTGAGGTCGTCCGTCTCTGCCAGGATGTTGGAGTGCCCTTCCTGCCCCGGGGGGCGGGCACGGGTCTGTCCGGGGGGGCGACGCCCCATGCCGGCGGGGTCATGATCGTCCTGACACGCATGACCCGCATCCTGGGGGTTGATGTGCCCAACCGGATGGCCACGGTCGAGGCCGGCTGTGTCAACCTCTGGCTGACCAACGCGGTGAAGCACGCGGGACTCTTCTACGCCCCGGATCCGGCGAGCCAGCAGGCCTGCACGATCGGCGGGAACGTGGCCGAGAACGCCGGCGGCCCGCACTGCCTCAAGTATGGGGTGACGACGAACCATGTCCTGGGCGCCACCGTGGTCCTTCCCGGCGGGGAGGTGGCGCGCCTGGGAGGGATGGTCGCCGATGGGCCGGGCTATGATCTCTTGGGGGTCTTTGTCGGCTCCGAGGGAACCCTCGGCATCTGCACCGAGGTCACGGTGCGGTTGATGCCGCAGCCCGAGGCGGTGAAAACGATCCTGGCGGTTTTCCGGACCATCGAGGACGCCAGCCATACCGTCTCGGGGATCATCGGGCGCGGCATCATCCCCGTGGCGATGGAGCTGATGGATCGGGAGACGATCCAGGCGGTGGAGGCGAATGTCAAGGCCGGGTATCCGCTGGACGCCGGGGCGGTGCTGCTCATCGAGCTGGACGGTCCGCGCGCGGAGATCGAGGCGGAGGCCGTCGGCGTGGAGGCGGTCTGCCGCGACCAGGCCTGTCTGGAGGTTCGCGTGGCACGGACAGAGGAGGAGCGTGCCCTCCTGTGGAAAGGACGGAAGGAGGCCGCCGGATCCTTCGGCCGCATCGCGCACCACTATCACCTCCAGGACGCCGTGGTTCCGCGAACCAAGCTGCCCCAGGTGCTGCGGGAGATCGCAGAGATCGGCGCCCGGTACGGGATCAAGATTGCCAACGTTGCCCATGCCGGTGACGGCAACGTCCACCCCATGATCTGTGTCGACAGGGATGTTCCCGGCTGCGAGGAGCGGGCCATGGCGGCCGGATCCGAAATCATGCGACGCTGCATCGAGGCGGGCGGGAGCGTGACCGGCGAACACGGGATCGGGCTCGAGAAGCGCGACTACCTTGGCCTCATGTACACCCCTGCGGATCTCGCCGTGATGCGCCGGGTGCGCGCCGTGTTTGATCCGGCGGGCCTGTGCAATCCCGGCAAGATCTTTCCCGATACGGCCGAACACGCGGGAGCCAGCCACTCCCCCCGTGGTCCGTCAGCGGTGTCAAAGCCATGATCGGTGCCACGAGCGCCCTGGGGGACCTCCGCGCCATGGTGGGCGCCGAATTCCTCGTAACGGGGGAGGCCCTGGAGGCGTATCGTCTGGGCGGCAGGAAACCGCAGGCTGCCATCGTGCCGGCGGACGATGTCGAGGTCTCGAAGACCCTGACCCGGGCTTGGGAGGAAGGGTTGGCTGTCGTTCCCTGGGGCGGCGGTACCCACCAGTCTGTCGGCCCCCCGCCGAGCCGCTACGATCTGGCATTGGACCTCGGGCGGTTGAATCGCCTTCTCGTCCACGAGCCGGCCGACATGACCGCCACGGCTCAGGCCGGCATCCGGATGGTCGAGCTGCAGCGACAACTGGCCCAGCACCGCCAGTTCCTGCCCCTGGATGTCCCGCTGCCGGAGCGGGCCATGTTGGGCGGTGTCCTTTCGGCCAGATCGAGTGGTCCGCTTCGCTGCCGCTACGGCACGGCGCGGGACCTGGTTCTCGGATTGCGGGTCGCCCATGCCGACGGGACTCTCACGAAAAGTGGAGCCAAGGTCGTTAAGAATGCGACGGGATATGACGTGACCAAGCTCTACCTGGGCTCCCACGGGACCCTTGGAGTCATCCTGGAGGCGACACTCAGGGTATACCCGCGACCGGACGTGGAGCAGGGATGGTGGCTGGCGGCTCACGACCTGGGAACGGCCCAGACCCTGGCCGATCGGATTCTCGGGTCCAGTCTCGTCCCGAATCGAGCGGAAATGGTGGATGAGGATGCGGGGCGGGCGTGCAGGATGCCGGGGCCGGGACTGGTGGTGTCCATCTCCGGGCTTCCGGAGACCGTTCAGGGGCAACGGGCGACCCTGGAGCGGATGGCCGCCGAATCCGGAGTCATGCCGGCCGAGATACGCGATGCCGAGGGAACCTGGAGGGCGCTCAGCGATTTCCCTTGGGTGAATGTGGGTTGGAATGGCGGAGGGATGCGAGCCCTCTGGCGGGGAGGCGCTCCGCCCGCAGACTGCGCCAAGGCCATGCTGGCCATTCGTCAGGCCGCTCCTCGGTCGGTCGGGGTGAGCGCGGCGGCCAGCGTGGCCCATGGCATCCTGCGCGGGGGATTTCTTGCCGAGGCGCCCGAGGCGGTCGCCCACGGGCTGAGAGCGGCACGCGAGGTCCTGGTCGCCATCGGGGGATTCCTGACGGTGCTGGATGCGCCCGCGCCGGTTCGTGCGCAGGTGGACGAGTGGGGGCCGGCACCCGACGGTGTTGGCGTGATGCAGCGACTGAAGACGGCGTTCGACCCGAAGGGGATTCTCAATCCCGGGCGATTCGTGGGTGGAATCTGACGGGGAATGACCAAATCCCAATGACCAATGCGGGCTAAAGCCAATGCTGTTCACATAGGGTTCGACGCTGACGTCGCATGCAAACAAATCCCCCCGTTCCCCCCTTTGTCAAAGGGGGG
>JACQVO010000198.1 GCA_016209725.1 Candidatus Methylomirabilota bacterium
AGGACCTCGGGCGGTGCCGAGCCGTGTTGTTTAGGGTTGCGGCGGGGTGACGACGATGTGGATCAGGCGGTCGGGACGGATGTACTTCCGGGCCGCGGCCTGGACCTGGTCGGCGGTCACGGCGCGGATGGCTCGCGGGAAGGTCTGTGGGAAGTCCAGCCCGAGCTGGAAGAGCTCCGTGTCCCGCAGGACGAAGGCCATTCCCACCTGGTCCTCCATGGAGAGCACCAGGGATCCGATGGAGGCCGCCTTGGCCTCGTCCAGTTCTTCGGCGGTCACCCCGGCGTCGCAAAGTCGCGTGGCCTCCGCCAGGACGCCCGCGATGGCACGCTCCACCGAGGCCGGGCCGGTCTGCAGGGAGACCACCCACGGGCGCTCGCCCAGCACAGGGTGGAAGTAGCTGTACACGCCATAGGTCATGCCGTCCCGCTCCCGCAGGGCTTTCATCAGACGGCTCCCCAACCCGCTGCCGCCCAGAATGCGATTGGCCAGAAAGGCGGCATAGTAGTCCGGGTGGTCGCGGGTGATCCCGTTCCCCCCCAGCATGACGATGGCCTCGGACTTCCCGGGGAGATGCACCGTGTGGCGGGCACTGTTCGAGAGAGCCGGCAGTGGGGGGCGTGTGGGCAACAGGTTCTCGGTCGAGCGCTCCCATCCGCCGAGGGCCCGCTCGACCGAGGCCAGGGCCTGCTGCGGGCTGATGTCGCCGGCAATGACCAGCACGGTTCGATCCGGTCGGTAGAGTCGCTCGTGGAACCGGACCAGATCCTCACGGGTGAACCCATCCAGGTCTGCCAGGCGTCCTTTGGGGTTCCGATGCAGCGGATGATCGGGCGGATAGAGCTGGGCAAACAATTCCCGCTGGGCCCGCTCCCGCGGATCATCCGACTCGCGGTTTAGCACTGTCCTGAGCTGGCCAACGGCCTTGGTGAGTTCCCCGGCGGGGAAGGTGGGGTTCCGCAGGTAGTCGGCCAGCAGGTCCAGGAGTGTGTCGAAGTGTTCCGACAGCATCTGGGCCGTGATGCCGACCGTCTCGTGCTCTGCCTGGATGGACGCCGATGCGCCCAGGAATTCCAGGCGCTCCGCCAGGGCCATCGCCGAATGCCCGAGCGTGCCCCGGGTAACCAGGTCGGCCGTCAGGTACGACAGTCCGGACTTGCCCGGGGGGTCTTGCACCGGGCCGGCGAGGACGTAGCCCTTGATGGCGACGCTGGGGGCCACGCGGCTCTCGGCTGCGATGAGGGTGAGCCCGTTTCTCAGCACCGTCCGAACGACACGGCCTCCGGGTGAGGCCGCGGGGGCGATTGCCTGCATCGCCCCGCCCGCCTCGACCCCCAGAATCTGGGGTGGCTCCGGCGTTCGGTGGACGGTGGCGCGCGAGGCGGGTCCCTGCCCTGACTGGCTCGACGGTACCCCTTGGGGGACGAACCAGCCGACAGTCCGATTGTCGGGCGAAAAATGCCGCCCGGCGACACGCTGGACATCGGCCGCGGTTACCTGCCGGAGCCGATCCAGGTAGGCCCTCAGCCCCCGGTGGCCCATCGTCAGGTCCAGGCTGCCGATCATGCGGGCCAGCCGACTCACGCTTCCCTGGGCGAAGGTCAGTTCAGCCCGCACCTGGTTGATGGCCTTCTGCAGCTCGAATTCGGTCACCGGCTCCGCCTGGAGGCGCCCGATCGCCTCGGTGAAGGCCCGCTCGATCTTCTCGTGGGGCACCCCGTCGCGGGCGGTGATGTAGAAGGTAATCCAGCCGGCGTCCAGGCGTCGGCTGAGGTAGCTGGACTGGGAGGCGGCCAACTCGGTGTCCACCAGGGCCCGATACAGCCGCGAGCTCTTCCCCTCGGTCAGGATCGCATCCAGCACCGCCAGGGCATAGAAATCGGGATGGCGCGCCGGCGGGATATGATACAGGAACTGGAGCTGCGCGGTAGTGCCGGCCTCCTTCAGCAGGAGGCGCCGCTCGCCCTTCTGGGGAGGTTCCTGTGAGATCACGGGAGGAGGCGGGGGCCCCGTCGGCAGCGGGCCGAAGTGCTTGCGGACCATGGCCAGCGCCGCGTCGGTCTGGAAATCCCCCACGACCACCAGGACGGCGTTGTTCGGCCGGTAATACGTCCGGTAGTATTCGGACACCGCCTCATGGGTGAAGGCCAGGACATCGGTCTTCCAGCCGATCACCGGCCACCGGTAGGGGTGGGCCAGGAAGGCGACGGAGCGCACCTCGTTTTCCAGCAGCTCCTCCGGGTCGTTCTGTCTTCCCTGCAGCTCGGAGAGGACGACCCCCTTCTCGCGGGCAAGCTCCTGGGGATCCATGGCGCCATTCAGCATCCGGTCGGCTTCGATCCGGAGGGCCGTCTCCAAATGCTCGCTGGGCAGGGTGATGTGGTAGGCGGTGTAGTCGTAACTGGTGAAGGCGTTGTGGCGCCCGCCGGCCAGTTGGACGAGACGATCAATGTCGCCCGGCTTCAGGCTGGCGGTGCCCTTGAACATCATGTGCTCGACCTGGTGGGAAATGCCCGTGATGCCGGGCCGCTCGTTACGGGAGCCGACGCGATACCACGTCCAGACCGTCACCACCGGGGCCTCAGGGATCTCCTGGGTCAGGACCCTGAGGCCGTTGGGCAGGATCGTCTCGCGGATTTCGTGATCGGTGCCGGCGACCGGATCGGCGGCGGCGGTTCCCGGGACGGCAAAAAGCAGGACGCGTGAGATGACAAGGAAACCAACCCAGGCTATGGCGGCTCTTGGGCGCACGGACCCCTCCCGGAGACAGGAAAATTGCGCACACGGTAGCCGACCTGCCGGAGCCCGTCAAGGCAATTTCAGTTGTCCCGGCCCGGGAAGGCTCGGCGCGCTACCCGAGATGCTTCTGAAACCGGAGGGCGGACACGGTCAGCACGCCGGCGCCGAAGAGGAGCAGGATCAGGGCCTGGGGCCAGAGGATCTCCAGACCGATGCCCTTCAGGAAGATGCCGCGGATGATGACCAGGAAGTATCGGAGGGGAATGAGGTAGGTGAGATATTGCACCGGTTCCGGCATGCTGGCAATGGGGAAGATAAAGCCCGAGAGCAGCATGAACGGCGGGTTGACGAAGAAGCCGAGCATCATGGCCTGCTGCTGGGTCTGGCTTACCGTGGAGATGAGCAGCCCCAGCCCCAGCGTCGTCATGATGAACAGGCCGGACAAGAGCAGGAGCAGGCCGAAGCTGCCGGCGATGGGGACGCGGAACCACAGAAGCCCCGCCAGGACCACGATGAGGATATCGGCGTACCCGATGATCACGAACGGGATGGCCTTGCCCAGCATGAGCTGGTAGGGCCGGATGGGGCTGACGATCAACTGCTCGATGGTCCCCCGCTCCTTCTCCTTGACGATGGCGGTGGCGGTCATGGTCATCGTCACGATGGTCAGGATCAGGGCGATCACCCCCGGCACCATGAAGTTCACACTCTTCAGATCCGGATTGAACCAGACCCGCACCGTCGGATCCAAGACCATGGGCGGAAGGCTCCTGGGGCCCAGGCGCTCCAGGACGATGCGGGTGGCCTCGGCGTTGACGATCTGGGTGACATACCCCTGCGCCACATTGGCGGTGTTGGAGTCGCTCCCGTCCAGCAGCAGTTGCACCGTCGTCGTTTCCCCGCGGGCCAGGCTGGCCGCGAAGCGTGGCGGGATGACGATGCCGACCCGCACCTGGCCGGCGTCCATCAGGGCTTTGATCCGCCGCTCGTCGGCCGTGCGGTGGCGGATGTCGAAGTAGCCCGACGTGGCGAACCGCTCGGCAAAGGCCCGGCTGGCGGGGGTCCGGTCCAGGTCGCAGATCACCGTGGCCAGGTGCTTGATGTCCGAGGAGACGGCGTATCCCAGAATGATGAGCTGCAGCACCGGCAGGATGAGGAGGATAGGCAAGAGCCGCCGGTCCCGGCGGATCTGGATGAACTCCTTCCTGACCAACGTCAGTATCCGGCTTCGCCGGAATGCAAAATTCACAACCGACAACCGACAATTGAAAACCGGCGAAGCACCCGGCCGGGTGGCCGCTTCGCTCATCTTCATGTTTCCCCGTAGTCGGTTTTCCATTGTCACCTTGAAATTTTCCATTCCCCGCAGTCCGCGGGGCTTAGTCGAGCCGCTTCTTGAACTTGGCGGAGCTGGCGATCAGCATGAGCACGGCGAAGAGGCTCAGGAACAGCAGCTCCTTCCAGAGGAGGACCAGACCCACGCCTTTGAGGAAGATGCCGCGGATCACCACCAGGAAATGCCGCGCCGGGATCAGGGTCGTGATGGCCTGCAGGATCGGGGGCATGTTCTCGATGGGGTAGAAGAATCCCGAGAGCAGGAGCGCAGGGAGCATGGTGGCCAGGATGGACAACTGGAAGGCGACCTGTACGCTCCTGGTGGCGGCCGAGATGAACAGGCCGATCCCCAGGCCGCCCAGGAGGAAGACAGTGGATGAGACCAGCAGCAGGATCACACTCCCCCGCAGGGGAACCCGGAACCAGGACACGCCGAGGAGGAGGATCAAGACCACGTCCACCAGCCCGATGAACACGTAGGGCAGGATCTTGCCGATCATCAGCTCATGGGGACGCAGGGGGGAGGCGATGAGGCCCTCCATGGTCCCCCGCTCCCACTCTCGCGCCACGGTCAGGGAGGTGAGGATGGCGGCCAGCATCATCAGGATCACGGCGGTGAGGCCGGGGACCAGGAAGTTGGAGCTCTTGAGCTCGGGGTTGTACCAGACCCAGGTCCTGAGCTCGATGGGCATCGAGCTGTCCGGCTCCGGCGTGACGCGGACCTGGGGCCGCAGGTCGCGGGGGGCGAGCTCGACACTCTTGGCGATGGCGGCGATGTTGCCGATGGCGATGCTGGCGGTGTTCGAGTCGGACCCATCCACCACGAACTGGACGGGGGCCGGGCGGCCGGCGCCGAGGTTCCGGCTGAAGTCCTCGGGGATCATGAGCCCGACCTTGGCCTCTCCCCAGTCAATGGCCCACCGCAGCTCGCGCAGGCTCTCCGCCCGGCCTGCCACCACGAAGTATTCGGTGCTGGTGAAGCGGCGGACCAGTTCCCGGGCGGGAGGCGCCCCGTCCCGGTCGTACACCACCAGGGGGACGCGCTTGACATCCGAGCTGATCCCGTACCCGTAGAGCAGGAGCATCATCACGGGCATGGCCAGGACAAAGGCGAGGGAGCGCGGATCCCGCCGGATCTCGATGAACTCCTTGCGCATGATGGGCCAGATGCGCGACCTCACGCCCCCACCTCCCGCGCGACCAGGGACACGAACACATCCTCCAGCGAGGGGACGATGGCCTCGACCCGCTGGGGGGTGATCCCCCGCCCCCCGAGCGATGCTTTGAGGGCAGGGATGGCTTCGGGAGACTCCACCGTCACATGCAGGCTGGCGCCGAACATGGCCGCCTCGCGGGCCAGGGGATGCCCCTGGAGGACCCCGAGAGCGGGGAGGAGTTCGGGCGGCTGAACCTCCACCTCCACCAGGCACCCGTGCACATTCGCCTTCAGGTGGGCGGGTGGGCCGGCGGCGATGATCCGACCCTGGTAGATGAACGCGAGGGCGTGGCAGTGTTCCGCCTCGTCCATGTAATGCGTGGTCACGAAGATGGCCGTCCCGCCGGCCGCCATCGTTCGGATCAGGTCCCAGAACTCGCGCCGGGAGATGGGATCCACGCCCGCGGTGGGCTCGTCCAGGAACAGAACGGACGGCCGGTGGATGACGGCCGAGGCCAGTGCCAGGCGCTGCCGCAGGCCGCCGGGCAGATCGCTGGCCGGCACATCCCGGTAGCCCGCCAGGCCGCCCATCGCCAGCACCTCTTCGAGCCGTGTCGCGCCGTCGGGGCCGCCCAGCCCGTAGATCCCGGCGAAGAAGTCGAGGTTCTCCTGCACCGTCAGCTCTTCGTAGAGGGAGAACCGCTGGGACATGTACCCGATGTGCTCCCGCACCTGCTCGGGCTGGCGTGCGACGTCGAGGCCGGCGACCATGCCCGCGCCCGCGGTCGGGAGCAGGATCCCGCAGAGCATCCGGATCGTCGTGGATTTTCCGGACCCGTTGGGGCCGAGGAAGCCGAAGATCTCGCCGTGGCGGACCTGGAAGCTCACGCGATCCACGGCCACGAAGCGCCCGAAGCGTTTGGTGAGGTCGGTGACCAGGATGGCCAGATCGGAGTTCAAAGCAGGCACCTCTTGATGGGGACCCGGCACCCCATATGTCCCCTCCCCCCGTCGCGGGGGAGGGCCCGGGTGGGGGGGTCACGTTCGCAATAGCGCTTCGCGTATCGCTTCTTTGACCGCCTGAACATCGGCCAGCACTTGATGATTCCCGAATCGCAGGACGCGAAACCCCTGCCCCTCCATCTGTCGCAGGCGGAGATGTTTCCATAGTGCGCGCTCCGCCTCCGTTGGGTTGTGTCTTAGCGCCCTGGCGTGTGCCCTGTTCATCCCCCCACCCTCACCCTCCCCCACCAGTGGGGAGGGAAAGGAAACCGATCGTGGAAGTAAGAGAAGTCTGAGAGTGTCACCGCTGCGATAGAGTGCCGCGGGACTGGCCCCGGAGCAGCGTGACAAAGACGTCTTCCAGGCTCGGGAGGATCGGACGCAGGTGCGCCTCGGGAAGCCCTCCCGCCCGCAAGGCCGCCACGACGCGGGGCAGCGCGCGCTCGGCGTCGGCCACGACGAGATGGACGACGTCGCCGAAGACCTGGGCGTCTCTCACCTCGGGGAGGCGGCGCAGGCAAAGGGCGGCCGCCTCGGGCGCCGGCCCGCGCATCTCCAGCAGGGTCCCCGGCAGCAGCCGGCGCAGGCCGTCCGGGTTGTTGCAGGCGATCAGGCGGCCGTGATCCATCAGACCGACCCGGTGGCAGCGCTCCGCCTCGTCCAGATAGGGCGTGCTGACCAGCAGCGTGAGGCCCTGCTGCAGGAGTTGGTAGATCAGCAGCCAGAAGTCGCGGCGAGAGACCGGGTCCACGCCGATGGTCGGCTCGTCCAGGAACAAGATCTCCGGTCGATGGATCAGGGCGGCGCACAGGGCGAGCTTCTGCCGCATGCCTCCCGAGAGGTTTTTCGCCAGTCGCGTGGCGAAGACCTCCAGACGGCTGAAGGCCAGGAGTTCCGCCATCCTCCGCTCCCGTTCGGCGCGGGGAAGTCCGAAGAGGTCGGCTTGGAACTGGAGGGTCTCCCGGACCGAGAGGTCGGCATACAGGCTGCTGCTCTGCGGGACGTAGCCGATGCGGGGACGGATCACCTCGGGGTGGCGGGCGACATCCACGCCGAGCACCCTGGCCGTGCCGGCGGTTGGCCGCATGACGCCCGTCAGGAGGCGTATGGCGGTGGTCTTGCCCGCGCCGTCGGGCCCCACCAGGCCGAAGATCTCCCCCGGCGCCACCGAGAGCGTCAGGCCATCCACGGCGGTGGCGGCGCCGAATTTCTTGGTCAGATCCGCAGCCGCGATCGCCGGTGTGGTATCCATATCCCCTCGGTCACCTGACCCCTGACCCCTGACCCCCGGCCCCCGGTTCGAGAGCGAGCTCCGCGTCGGCCGTCATTCCCGCCTTCAGCTTGCGCTGGGCGTTCCCGATGGTGATCTTGACCGCGTAGACGAGGTTCACCCGCTCCTCCTTGGTCTGGATGTTCTTGGGGGTGAACTCGGCCTGGTCCGCGATCCAGGTGACGGTTCCCTGGAAGGGCTGCTGGGGGAAGCTGTCCACCAGGACACGGGCGGGCGCACCCAATTTCACCTTGCCCAGATCGGTCTCGGTGACGTAGACCTTGATCCAGGGGCGGTCCAAATCTCCCAGGAGGACGATAGGCTTGCCGGCGGCCACCACCTCGCCGACCTCGACCGCCTTGGTCAGGACGGTGGCGTCCAGCGGGGCGAAGACCTTCAGTTCGGCCACCTGGGTCTCCAAGCGGCGCACGTTGGCGGACGCCTCACCGACGACGGCCTCCGCCACGCGAACATCCTGCTGCCGCAAGTCCAGGGTCGCGGCGTTGGCCCGGGCTGCCTCCAGCGCGGCGGCCGCCCGGTCCCGCTCGGCGTTGGCCATCCGGATCTCCTCCAACCGGGTGCCCTCCTCCAGCATGCCGAGCCGCTCGCGGGCGGCCCGGACGGCCGCCTCGGCCGCCTGGAAGTCACTCTCGGCCCGGTCCAGGTCCTGCTTTGCGATGGCGCCGTCGGCGAGCAGCTCGCGGAACCGGTCGCGGGTCAGCCGGGCGATCTCCAGCCGCGCCTGGCTCTGGCGCAGGTTGGCCCGGCCCTCTTCGATCTCCTGCGTCCGGAAGCCGGCCCGGAGCATGCGCAGCCGCTCCTCGGCGGCGCGGAGGTTTTCCTCTGCCTGGCGGATCTGTGTTCGGATCGTGGTGGGCTCCACCCGGAGGGTGATCCGCGCCTGGGCCAGCCTGGCCTGGGCGCTCTGCAGGGCGGCCCGGCCCTGCCGGAGCTGGGCCTCCAGCTCCTCGCCCTCCAGGGTGGCGATGGGCTGGCCGGCCTTCACGTCGGATCCTTCCTCGACGGAGAGCGCGGCAACGCGTCCGGTCACCTTGGAGCTGACATTCACCTCGGTGACCTCGATGCGACCCGAGGCCTGGAGGATGCCGCTGGCGTCCAGTCGGTTTCGCCACCAGGACCAGCCAGCGAAGGCGAGGGCCGCGACCAAGCCCATGGCCCCGGCGACCAGGACGATGCGGGGCGGACGGTTCATCGCGCACCTCGTGGGCGGCGCCCGCGGGGCGCGCCGCGCCGGGGCGCCAGCAGGCCGCGGAAGAAGACGTCCGTGATGGTCCGGATGACCTTCTGGTCCGGGATGGGAAAGATCCGGCGGCCGCCCAACAGCTCCTGGGAGACGACGAAGACCTGGAACATCCCCACGAACGCGCGGGAGGCAATCAGCGGATCCACCTTCCGGAATTCCCCGGCCGCGATTCCGTGTTGGATGACCTCAGCCAGGCGCCGATTGGCCGGCAAGATCCCCTCGCGGTAGAGGAGGGCGGCGGCCCCGGGGAACTGGGAGGCCTCGCCGACCATGGTCCGATACATCGCCAGGTAGGCAGGGCTCTGGAAGAACCGGTAGAGGCGCTGTGCCAGCGTCAAGAGCCGGCGGTGGGTGCTGGGGGATCGCCCGCCGTTCGCCGGCTCCATCGGAGGCAGGAGGTCGTTGACTCGCGCCTTCAACATGGCGCTGAAGAGGGCGGCCTTGCTCGGGAAGTACAGATAGATCGTCCCCTTGGTGATGCCCGCAGCCCTGGCCACGTCGTCCAGGGTCGCCTGGTGCAGTCCCCGGGTGCCGAAGACCCGGAACGCGGCGTCCAGGATCTGCTGTGGGCGAATCTCGGGCCGGCGCTGCCAGCGGGGGGAGCGGGTTTCCCGTTTCACGGGGGGCACGGCCGCCTCCAAGTATCTGACCGGTCGGTTACTAAACTATCCGTGCCTCGGCTAAGCGTCAAGGGCGGATTTTTGGGCTTGACTCTTAAGGCTACTCATGGGAAGTGAGTACTTACTCACCAGTGCTGTCGAACCCTCAGCGCTGATGGGCAAATTAAAGCGGAGCGGCTCGCCGAGGTGAGAAGTGAAGCTTGAGCCAGACTGAGGCGAGGGTTCGCCTGAAAGGATCATGGTGAAGGCGCGGCTATCCGGGCAGGAACGGCGACGGCAGATCATTGAGGCGGCGGCAGACCTGTTTTCCCGGAAGGGCTTCCGTGGGACCACGACGCGGCAGGTGGCCGAGGCCGTCGGGGTGTGCGAGGCAACACTCTTCAAGCACTTCGCCACCAAGGAGGAACTGTACGCTGCCATCATCGAGGCCAAGGCGCAGACGCAAGAGATCCTGACCGGTGCCGTCCCGGCCGCGAGGGCGGGGGATGATGCCGGTGTCCTGCGTACGCTGGCCCGCGAGATGATCGCGCGCGTCAAAGCCGACCCCACGCTCATGCGCCTCCTCTTCTTCAGTGCCCTGGAAGGCCACGTCCTGTCTGACATGTTCTTCCGCTCCCGATTCCAGCAGGTGGAGGACTTTCTTAGCCGGTACCTCGGCGAGCGGATGGCGGCCGGGGCCTTTCGGACGGTGGATCCGATCCAAGCGACCTGGAACTTCATCGGGATGGTGGCGTATCACCTGCTGCTCCGGGAGCTGTTCGGGCGGAAAGGCCCCGCACACCTGACGACGGAACGGGCCGTGGAGGAGATGGTGAGCGTATTCCTCCAGGGGGTGCGGCGCCCATGAGGCCACGCGGCACGATCAACTCCATCTCCACCCGGCTCACGAGGCGGGGCGTTCAGGCTGCCCTCCTCGGAATTCTTTGCACTGTGGTGGCTTCCGGGGTGGCGTGCTCCCGCGAGGGGAAAGCCACGGCCGATCCCAAGCGCCAGAAGGCGCCGTCCCCAGTGCGCATCACGGCGGCTGCGGTCGAGGCCCGTGACGTCCAGCGGATGGTGGAGCTGGTGGGCACGCTTCGTCCCGAGGAAGAGGTGACCGTCGCCAATGAGAATCCCGGTATCATCCAGCGGGTGCTGGTGGATCTTGGGGACCGAGTAAGCGCCGGCCAGTTGCTCGTGCAACTGGACCCCCGCGACGCCCGGTTCACCCTGGAGCAAGTCGAGGCCAATCTGGCGGCATCCGGGAAGGCCTTGGGTCGCGCCCGGGCCACGTTGGCCGCCAGCCATGCGAATGTCGCCCGTGCCCGTGCCATCCTGGAAAACCCCCGGGTCAACCGGAGGCGATTCGAGGAGCTGTTCGCCGAGGGCGCGGTGGCGGCCAGCCAGCGGGACGCGGCCGTGACCGAGGCCGAGGTGGCCGAGGCGTCCCTGCGGAGCGCGGAGACGCAGCTCGAGAGCGACCGGGAGGGGGTGGTCGTGACCGAGGCCTCCGTGGCCCAGGCGGAGGCGGCGCTGGCGACCGCCAGGACGGCCTGGTGGAGGTCCTGGAGGGCGTGAAACCTGGAGAGCAAGTGGCGACCTGGGCCTCGATGCCTTTCCCCGGATTGAGTTTCCCACCATCACCGTTACCACCACGCTGGAGGGCGCAACCCCGGAAGAGATCGAAAGCCAGATCACCAAGCCCATCGAGGAAGTCGTCAACACCATCAGCGGCATCGACGAGCTGCGCTCCACGACGAAGGAGGGCATCTCCCAGGTCTTTGTCACCTTCGTCCTGGAGAAGCCGGTGGACGTGGCGGCCAACGAGGTCCGGGACAAGGTGGCCACCATCCTCTCCGAGTTCCCGCAGGGGACCGACCCCCCCATCGTCGAAAAGCTGGACCCCGATGCCACCCCCATCCTGGCCGTTGTGGTCTCCGGCCCGCGGTCGGCCCGGGAGATCACCGAGATCACCGACAAGCGGATCAAGCGCCAGCTCGAGACGGTGATTGGCGTGGGGAGCCTCACCTTCGTCGGCGACCGGAAGCGGGAGGTCCAGATTGAGCTGGACGCGGACAGGCTGGCGGCCTACGGGCTTTCCGTCGAGCAGGTGAAGCGGGCGATCCAGCGGCAGAACACCGAGATCCCCGGCGGCCGGATCACCAAGGGCGGGCGGGAAGCGGGGTTGCGCACCCGGGGCCGGATGGAGCGGGTGGAGGATTTCAACGGCCTCATCGCGGCCGACGTCAAGGGCGCACCGGTCCGCATTGCCGACATCGGCCGGGCCGTGGACGGCATCGGGGAGCCCCGCACCCTGTCCCGCCGGAACGGCGAAAACGCGGTCTCCCTCCTGATCCGCAAGCAGTCTGGGACGAACACGGTGCAGGTAGTGGACCGGGTGCGCCAGCGGCTGGCGGACATCCGGCCGACCCTGCCTCCGGATATCCGGGTGGTCGAGGTGCGGGATCTCTCCCGCTTCATCCGCCGATCCATGAAAGAGGTCCAGGAGCACCTGATCCTGGGCGGCATCCTGGCC
>JACQVO010000216.1 GCA_016209725.1 Candidatus Methylomirabilota bacterium
CCCCTAGCCCCCAACCCCCATTCCATGTCCCTGTTCACCATCCAGCTCCTGACCGGCCTGGCCAACGCCATGTTCCTCTTCCTGGTGGCGTCGGGACTCTCCCTCATCTTCGGGGTCACCCGGATCGTCAACTTCGCCCATGGCTCGTTCTACATGCTGGCGGCATATCTCACCTTCACGCTGACGGCGGTCCTCCCCCTGGGTCCCGGGGGTTTTTACGCGGGCGCCGTCCTGGCCTCTCTGGGCGTGGCGCTCCTGGGAGGTCTCATCGAGGTCTGCCTCCTGCGCCGGATCTACCGGGCGCCGCCGCTTTACCAGTTGCTGCTCACCTTCGCCGTGGCGCTGATGATCGGCGACGCCGTGAAGTTCTTCTGGGGTACGGAGAACAGGACGGGACCCAGCCCTCCCGGTCTCTCCGGCGCCGTCCCCATCCTGGGTCAGCTCTTCCCGACGTACGACCTGGCGATCCTCCTCCTGGGCCCTCTGGTGGCTCTGGGACTCTGGTGGCTGCTGCATCGAACCCGGTGGGGGGTTCTGATCCGCGCCGCCACGCACGACCGGGAGATTGTCGGGGCCCTGGGGGTGGACCAAGCCTGGCTCTTCACCGGGGTGTTCGTCCTGGGGGCCTGGTTGGCGGGCCTGGCCGGCGCCCTCCAGGTCCCTCGATTGGCGCTGACCAGCGTGATGGACACCGCCGTCATCGCCGAGGCATTCGTGGTGGTGGTGGTCGGGGGCATGGGCAGCGCGTTCGGGGCGCTCCTGGGGGCGGTGCTGATCGGCGTCCTGCAGGCCTTCAGCATTCTTCTGCTACCTCGGGAATTCCATCTCGCCCTCATATTTCTCCTCATGGCGGTGATCCTGGTCCTGCGACCGTGGGGCCTGCTGGGTCGGCCCGAGGTGGAGGCTGGGAGCGCCGAGGAGGGCGGTGGAATCGGGGGGACTCCCGGACGCCTCTTCCCGGGATGGGCCTGGGCGGGTGTCCTTTTGGCGTTGCTCTTGCTGCCCCTGGTCCTCCCCACGTTCTTCGTCTGGGTCCTGGTGGAGATCCTGGCGTTTGCCCTGGTGGCGGGCAGCCTCCAGCTCCTGGTGGGGACGGGGGGAATGCTGTCCTTCGGGCATGCCGCCTACTTCGGCCTGGGGGCGTACGGGGCGGCCCTCTTGATGAAGCAGGGGGCCCTGCCGATGCCGGTGGCCTTTCTGCTGGGCCCGCTCGTGGCCGGTGCGGCGGCCCTCCTCTTCGGGTTCTTCTGCGTGAGGCTGTCGGGCGTGTACCTCGCCATGCTGACGCTCGCCTTCGCGCAGATCGCGTTCGCCGTCGTGCATCAGTGGTACGAGTTCACCGGCGGCGACAACGGGATCTTGGGGGTGTGGCCGGCGGAGAGTGTGGCGACTCCCGTGCGGTATTACTACCTGGCGTTGCTGACGGCTGTCTGCGGCCTGGGGGTCCTCTGGCGGGTGACGGGCTCCCCCTTCGGTTATACTCTCCGGGCGGCGCGCGACCACGCCGGTCGCTGCCAGGCCATCGGCGTGGATGTGCGGGGCCACCGGCTCCTGGCGTTTGTGGTGGCGGGAATCCTCGCCGGCGCCGGCGGGGCCGTCTTCGTCTTTCTGAAAGGGAGCGCGTTCCCGGATTACCTGTCCATCCCGGTCTCCATCGAGTCGCTGGTCATGGTCCTGCTCGGGGGGGTCCACACCCTGGCGGGAGCACCGGCGGGCGCCGCAGTCTACAAACTCCTGAACACCATCATCACCAAGCACACGGGCTACTGGCAGGCCGTGCTGGGAGGGGTTCTGGCGGTCCTGGTGATCGCCTTTCCCCACGGCCTCGTGGGCTTCGTGCGGGGGCGGCTGGCACGCGGGAGGGCGGGCCTTGGGTGAGATGCCCATCCTGGAGGTCCGCGACGTGTGGCGGGCCTTCGGAGGTGTTCGGGCGGTGGCCGGGGTGAGCCTCCGGCTGCCCCGGGGCGAGGTGCGGGCGCTCATCGGCCCCAACGGCGCCGGCAAGACGACCCTGCTGAATCTGGTGACGGGCCAGCTCGCCTGCGAGCGCGGCGTCGTGCTCTTCAAGGGGGAGCGGATCACCGGCCTGCCGCCGCACCGGATCTGGCGGCGGGGCATCAGCCGGACGTTCCAGATCACCGCCGCCTTCGGCAGCCTGACGGTCCTGGAAAACGTCCAGGTGGCGATCCTGTCTCACCAGGGACGGAGCCGCAACATGCTGTCCAGCGCAAGGTGCCTGGCGCGGGCTCCGGCGATGGACCTCCTGACACAGGTGGGGCTGGACGGCCAGGCGGACCGAGCATGTGCCACCCTCGCCTATGGGGACCTGAAGCGACTGGAGCTGGCCATCGCCCTGGCCAACGATCCTGAGCTCCTGCTCCTGGACGAGCCGACGGCGGGGATGGCCCCCGCGGAGCGGATGGACCTCATGGCCCTGGCGGTGGCGATCGTGCGAGAGCGGGCGGTGACCGTGCTGTTCACCGAGCACGATATGGATGTGGTCTTCGCCGCCGCAGAGCGGATCATGGTCATGCACCAGGGCCGGGTGATCGCCGAGGGAACCCCCCAGGCCGTGCGGGCCAATCGCGAGGTGCAGGAGATCTATCTGGGCGGGCCCCGCTGATCCCAGTGTACTGTCTCAGAAATGGCTTTACAGGGGACCCGTTCGGGCTGAGCTTGTCGAAGCCCGGATTCCGCGCCCTTCGACAGGCTCAGGGTGAACGGAATTGTAGAGGCATTTGAGAGTCACTACACTAGAGGCGGGGAGGCGGGCGGGACGCGATGCTTCACGTGACCGGCTTGGACGTGTATTACGGCCTGAGCCACATCCTCTTCGGGGTGAGCCTGCGGTCGGCGCGGGGCGAGGTGGTGGCCCTCCTGGGCCGGAACGGCGCGGGCAAGTCCACCACGCTCAAGGCCATCATGGGCCTCGTGCCTCCGGCGTCGGGGCGGGTGGTTTTCCGGGGCGAGGACATCACGGGAAGGCCCGCCCACGTGATCTGCCGGAAGGGAATCGGCTTCGTCCCCGAGGATCGGCGCATCTTCCCCGACCTCACCGTGCGGGAGAACCTGGAGGTGGGGCGGCGACCTGAGCGGAACGGCGATTCCCGCCGGAGCGTGGAGCGGGTGTTCGGCCTGTTCCCGGCCCTCCGGGCCCTGGGAGGGCGCCGCGGCGGCAGCTTGAGCGGGGGGGAACAGCAGATGCTGGCCATCGCGCGGACCCTCATGGGCAGCCCCGCCCTCCTGCTCCTGGACGAGCCGTCCGAGGGGCTGGCCCCCCTGGTCCTCCGCAGCATGGCGGAGCACATCCTGCGGCTGAAGCAGGAGGGGATCGCCATCCTCCTGTCGGAACAGAACCTCCACTTTGCCACGCGCGTGAGCGATCGGGCCTACATCCTGGAGAAGGGGCGGGTCCAGTACGAAGGAACCATGGCGGATCTCATGGCCACCCCAGAGGTTCTTCGCCGCCATCTCATGGTCTGAGGCCGAGGGCGGCGTCGAATGGTCAAGTGGTCGATTGGTCAAATGGTGGCTAGGTGTTCCGAGGCCGATTGACGGATTAGCCATTTGACTACCTGACAGGGTGTTGCGGAGACAGCCTGAGTGCTTGCCCGGAGAGTCGCCATTTGATATAACCCAGCCACCACTTTCAGTTACACCCCAATAGCGGAGAGCCCTTGGGACCGGAGGTGCCTTGCCGTGTCTGATCCCCAGCCCCCGACCCC
>JACQVO010000200.1 GCA_016209725.1 Candidatus Methylomirabilota bacterium
CCGCCAGTACAGCAGGAACAGCGTGGCCAGCACGAGCATCAGCAGCCCGAACATCATCCCGAGCAGCTTGCCCCGCAGGCTGAGCTTCCACCTGCTCCTATGCCACATAGGCTCCTTCCTGCTCAGGGATGGGTCGAGGATCTCACTCGGGACAGACTAACGAATGTCGAATCACGAATGATGAATCTCGAAAACCGGCTGTTGCGGCCGGCCATTCCCATTCTGCCCTCAGCCGAGACCCGGCCTTCGACATGCAACATTCTCTGTTCAATATTCGCCATTATTCGACATTCGCCGTCAGCTAGTGTATCCAAGCCGGGCAGTGGCTGTAAAGGAGGAAACGCCGATGGGGAACATTCCAGAAGCGTTCGACGGTTCGGACGTTCGGCGGTTCTGCGGTCCCGGAGACCCTGGGGAGCCGAACGGTCGCACGGTCGAACAGCCGAACGCCTTTGGGTCAGGCTACGAGGGATCGGCGGGCAGCCCACCGCCCAGGCGAGCGTAGGCGCCCTGGTAGTGGACCAGGGGGGAACGGGCGTCTGGAGAGGAGGCCAAGCCATGGGCCACGGCCTCGCCCACAAGGATGGTGTGATCACCCCCCGGGTGTCGGGCCCGAATCCGGCATTCCACGTGGGCCAGGACGTCGGCCAGGATGGGTGCCCCGGTAACGCCTGAACGATAGCCAATGCCCTCGAACTTCCGGGCCTCTTTCTGCGCGAAACGCCGAGAGACCCCTGCCTGCCATTCCTGCAACAGGTTCACCGCGAAGATCTCGGCCGTCTGGAAGGCCTCGTAACAGTCCGCCGTGCGATCAATACAGACCAGGATGAGGGGCGGGTCCAGCGAAACCGAGCAGACTGCGGTAGCGGTGAGTCCCCGCGGCTGTCCCTGGCGGTCTGTCGTGGTCACCACGGTCACCCCGGCCGCCAGCGACCCCATCACCGCCCGGAAGCTATGCGCGTCCAGTCCCATTGGCTCGCCACCCGCCGTCGGGAAAACGACGCCTGAACCTGTCACCCACACGGTAGGCAGGATACACGCGGAGAACCGGAACGGCAAGTACCACCCGGTGCGGGACGCTCTCTGAAGGATGCGGGGCCGATCTCACCGATCGCCCGCGGCGGGAGTTCTCGCCCTTCACGTGGACCCCGGCCTTCTCACACCTGTGGCAACCGCACCCGCTCGATCCACTGACGGTACTGCCCCGCATACCCCGCCCGCTCCTGGAGCGCCCGTACCCTGGTCGAGATGTCGGCTACTCGTTCGGCAGGAAGAGGCGTCTGCCCCGATAGCCGTTCGGCCACGGCGCCTATTTTCTCCTGCGCCTCCTTCGCCGCGCCGGCCAGGACCTCCTCGTAGCCGCTGGCCGTCCCCAGGAGATAGTGTTCCAGCATGTGCTGCGAGACGACGCGCCCATGCTTCAGCGAGGCCAGGATGTTGCCTTTCCCGGTCACGGCGTTCCCCACGGCGAAGACACGATCCATGCCTTCCACCTCGCCGGTGCGCTTGTCCCTGATGTGGTACATCTCGCCGCGCATGCCGACCCCCGCCACGGGCTCGGGGATACTGCCGATGGAGCTGACGACCATCCGGGACGGCGCGGGCTGCTCGGTCCCCGCCAGCCCGACGGCACGGCCGTCCCTCACCTCGGTCGCGGCCAAGGTGAGGCCTGCCAGGCGGTCGCCCTCGACCAGGCAGCCGACCGGCACCCGCTGATCTTGAAAAGCAAACTGGTACTTGTCTGCGAAAGTCTGGAGGAGTTTCCGTCGTGTCGCGCGAGTTCGCTCCACCTGCTGGGGCGTGGCGTCCTCGGGGGTCTCGGCCAGGGGCATGTCCTCCACGCGACGACGATAGATGAGAGTGCATCCCGTGAGGCCGAGGTCGGGCAGGGTGAGGCCCAGCCCGCCCAGGACATTCCGGACCCCCTGGCGCTCCAACTCGTACAGCGCGACACCGTGCCCGCGTGCCGCCAGGGCCCGGGTGACCGTCTCCAGCATCAGGATCTTGACGACGTCCAGCGAAGCGAGACCGCCGCCGACGACGACGGCTCCGTCGGCCAGGTCAACCGTCGGACCCTGGTATCCCGGCGCGGGGTAGTGATTGAACCAATACACGAATGGGTTCTGGTAATAGAAACCACGCCCGACATAGTCGTCTACCCTGGGGAGGGGCAGCGGCCGATCCCGCCAGGCCCCGTTGGCCAGGACGACGGCGCTCAGGCCCCATCCCAGGACCTCCTCCAGGGTGAGGTCCCGGCCCAACTTCGTCCGCGGGATGAAGTGAATTCCAGCGTGGGCCAATTTGTCGTTTATTTTTTTCTCCTCCTGAAGTCGCAGGTTCAGATGCCAGCGGGGCAGGCCGTCCTCGATCTTCCCGTACGGACGATCGTTTTGCTCCATCACGATGCAGAGGATCCCCCGCTGGGCGAACTGGAAGGCGGCCTCGGAGCCCGCCACGGCCCCCCCGACGATCAGGACGACATGCTGCGCATTGGGCTGGGTCATGACACGCTTTGAGCAGCTATCTCGGGTTGAAGATCGCCGATTGCAGATCGAGGTTCAATCCCAACTCCGCAACCCCAAATCCGCAATGGGGCTCACGGGGCCGCCGCCTCTCGGGCCCAGCGGAATGCGGGACGGACGAGGGAGAGGACGATGGCCCCAGCCACGCCGACCGCGGCCGCCAGATAGCATGCGCCCGCAACGACCCCGACACATCCTTGATCCACCCGGTGGCGATAGGAGCCACCAGGGAGCCGATGAAGTTGAACGTGTTGTTCAGGCCGAAGGAGGTTCCCTGGAGATGCGCGGGCGTGAGCTCGGCGAGCAGGGCGAAGACGGGGGCCCAAACGCCCCAGATGCAGAGGCCTGCGGCGAAGACGAGAGATGCCAGGACGACGGGGTGGGCCCTTGCCTGCACGGCCACGCCCATGCAGAGCATCGAAACCGCCATCCCCAGCAGGATGAGGGCGGCGATCCCCTTGCGCCCCTTTCCACGCCTGGCCAGGCGATCGCTGACGACTCCCGCGAGCAAGAGGCCCGGGACGGCCGAGACCCCCAACAGACTGGACAGCAGGGAGGATCGCGACTGTTCCGTCACGCCGAGCTCGATGAACATGGCGGGGGCCCAGATTCCGACGACCCACAGATAGTAGATCGGAGCGATCCCGGCAAAATACGTGAGCCACAGATCGGCCTTACGAATCCCCGGCAGCCAGCGGACCAAGCACAGGAGAAAGGCCGCCGGGAAGAGCAGGGATACCCATCGCAGGAGTGCTCGGTCGGCCGCAAGCCCCGCAAGAAGCAGCAGAGGAAAGGGAAGCAGCAGGAGCCACATCCACCGCTGCAGCACGACCCCGGCCCCCCGGGGCGGCTCCTGGATCTTCCGCCAGACGACCAAGCCCGCCGCCAGGGAGGGGACTGCGAAGGCCACGAAGACCATCCGCCAACCCCAGTGATCTGCGATCACCCCCGCCATGGAGATGCCGATGGCCATACCCATCCCGAGGCCCGTGAAAAAGACCCCCTGGCCGAAGCCCATCTTCCCCGGCGGCATATATGCGGCGATGACCGGCCGGTCATTGCCGAAGTACGTGCCTTGCCCCACACCCGTCAGGAAGCGGGCCAAGAACAGCAGGGTGGTAGTAGGGTCGCCCTGCCACGCGCGGGCCTCCCATC
>JACQVO010000201.1 GCA_016209725.1 Candidatus Methylomirabilota bacterium
CCACTGGACGCACCACGGCGGGTCCTCGCCCTCATCGCCCTGGGCTTGCTCGTGGCCCTGATCACGCCGCTGCCCTTCGCCGTCTATGAGTTCTGAATCCGATCGCTCCGCCCTCTCCCCGCGCCAGCCGCGCCATCGGCGCGGCCTCCGCCTGGGGAAGCCACCCCTGGAGGTTCTGGAGCGGCTCTTCCGCGCCTATGACATCCGCGATCCCCGCGTCCTCATGGGCCCGCGCGTGGGCGAGGACGCGGCCGTAATGGACCTGGGCGACCGCTACCTCGTGGCCAAGGTGGACCCCATCACCTTCGTGGCGGAGGAGATCGGTTGGTATGCGGTCCACATCAACGCCAACGATCTGGCGGTCCGGGGTGCCCGGCCCTGCTGGTTCCTGATGACGCTGCTTCTGCCCGAGGGACGGGCGGACGAGAAGCTGCTGGAGGGCATTTTCGCCCAGGTCCAGGATGCCTGCCGTGCCATCGGGGCGACTCTCGTCGGCGGCCATACGGAGGTGACCCAGGGGCTGGACCGACCCATCCTGGCGGGCGCCATGCTGGGCGAGGTGGAGAAGGATCGCCTGGTCACCACGGGGGGTGCCCGGCCGGGTGACGCGGTCCTGCTCACCAAAGGGATCGCCGTGGAAGGGGCCTCGATTCTGGCGCGGGAGTGCGACGCCCTCCTGGACGCTCGCGGCGTTCCCCCGGACGTGCGAGAGCAAGCTCGCGGGCTCCTGCACCGGCCCGGGATCTCGGTCCTGCCGGACGCCCGCATCGCCCTCAGCACGGTCCGTGTCCACGCCATGCACGACCCCACCGAAGGGGGTCTGGCCACCGGGCTCCTGGAACTGGCGCTGGCCGCCGGCGTGGGGCTCCGGATCCAGCGGGCGGCGATCCCCGTGTTGCCCGAGTGCCGGGCGCTGTGTCGGGCCGTGGGGCTGGATCCCCTGGGGATGATCGCCTCGGGGGCGCTCTTGCTCACGTGCCCGCCCGAGCAGGCGGGTCGCCTGGTGGCGGCGTGGGAGGCCCAGGGAATCCAGGGCAGGATCATCGGCACCGTCACGCCGCCGGAGGCGGGGTTGTGGCTGGCGGATGCCGAAGGGGCGGTTCCGTTGCCGCGCTTCACCCGGGATGAGGTCGCCCGCCTCTTCGATGAAGGCCCGCCCCCGGTGGGGCAGCCCCACCGGGAATGAAAGACGGACAACCGACAATGGATAACCGAGAATCGAGAGCCAAGAGCCGAGAATGGGATATCTCGATTCGTGGTTCGATCTGTCCGGTTGTCAGTTGTCGGTTTTCCATTTCTTATTGGAGCGGAGCGGAACATGCATGAACCCGAGGAGATCGCCCGCGCCTTCCTCGCCGAGAGCGACGTGGACTACCGGGTGGCCCAACTCCTGCGCGGGACGGAGTACCACAGCCGTACCATCGCGTTCGCCCAGCAGGCGGTGGAGAAGCTGGTGAAGGCCTGCCTGGCCCTGCGGGGTGTGGTGACGCTGGACCACAACTTGTCGTCCCTGTTCCGGGCACTGTATCAGGTCGAGGTCCCCGACATCGACGAGGTCGTTCGCCACATCGATGTCCTGGAGCGGCACGGGGCGCGCCCCCGCTTCCCCCTGTTCCAGCGGCGGGATCTCCCCCTGTGGCTGCCGTCCCGGGACTACCACGAGGAGGACGCGATCCGCGCCATGCAGAGCGCCGACTACGTCGTGCAGCGCCTGCAGCCCTACGTGGACCGGCACCTGCCCGGGGCTGGGGGGGACTGGGAGAGGATGCGGCCGTGACCCCGCATTTCGGATATCGGATTGGCGATCTTCCATTCGAAATCCCTGCCTGCGCCGCCGGCGCCTGCCTGTGCGACGGCAGACAGGCGGCAGGCAGGCGCAATCCGAAATCCGAGATTGGAGGGGGGATCAGCCCAGGCGGAGCCGCTGCCTCGCCCAGCAGGTGAGGGCCAGGCACAGCCGGTGCGTGTCGGAGAGGCGGATACGCGCGGAGAACACGTCGTACTGCGCGGCCTCGATCCGATTCAGGATGCGGGCGTAGATGGCGCCCATGACCTCCGCCGCCAGCATGGCGCGGCGGTCCTCGGCGGGGAGGGCCGCCCGGGCCGCCGCATAGAACTGCCGGGCCCGCCCCACCTCGAACCGCATCAGCTCACGGAAGGCCGGCGTCAGCCGCCGCTCCAGCAGGTCCGTCTCCCGGTAGCCGAAGCGTTCCAGGTCCTCCTGGGGGAGGTAGATGCGCCCCCGTTCTCCGTCCGTCCCCAGATCGCGCAGGATATTGGTCAGCTGGAGGGCGGTCCCCAGATGCTCGGCGTAGTGTCGGGTGCCCGGCCGGCTGTACCCGAAGACCTCGATGCACATCAACCCCACCACCCCGGCCACCCGGTAGCAATACTGCTGGAGCTCGGCGAAGGTCGCGTAGCGGGATTTCGTCAGGTCCATCTCCACCCCGTTCAGGAGCTCCTCGAAGTAGCCCCGGGGGATGCGGAACGTCCGGACGGTTTCGGCCAGGCGTTGGGTCACGGGATGGGAGGCCTCGCCGCGGAAGCAGGCGTCCAGCTCCGCTCGCCAGGCCTTCAGGCGCTCGATGGGGGTGCCGGCGGGGAGGTGGACGCCCCCGGGCGGCGGGGTGGCGGGCCGGGGGACCCGGTCGGCGGTGGGCGAGGGGACCACGGCTTCGTCCACCAGGTCATCGGTGACCCGGCAGAAGGCGTA
>JACQVO010000203.1 GCA_016209725.1 Candidatus Methylomirabilota bacterium
GATCGAGATCCACGGCCAGAAGGGTTCCGTCACCCTCGAAGGCGGAAATATCACTTCCTGGAAGGTCGAGGGGTGCAACGAGCCCGACTACGTGGACGAGGTCAGGGTGTCCTACGGGTCCACCAGCTCGCCCGCCATCTCTCACGTGAACCACAAGGCCCAGTTGGAGGAGATCCTGGCGGCCATCCAGAGGAACGCGGATCCATCGGTGAACGGGGAGGAAGGGCTGAAGTCCCTGCAGATCCTCCTGGGGATCTACGAGTCTTCCGAGAAAGGGCGTTGGATTGACCTCTGATGGTCGCGGGCAAAGGCTGCGACGTGGGCCAGTCTCGCAACCTAGCCATGAATCCCGTGGTATACTTCGAGTGGGTGAAAAACTATGGCTGAGCTGCTGACTGAGAATGAGCTTCGACGTCGAGCGATTCGCGCACTTCACGACCGCCTCGGGTCCGTTGAGGCCTTGCGGTTCCTTGCATTGATTTCCCGCGAGCCGTTCGATTATCAGAAGTGGCGATCCGAATACTTTGCCGGATACGACTTGGATCACCTACTGGATGAGGCCCGGAAAGCGAAGGCTCCTGACAACTCCTGAGCCCGCATGTTCCTCGCCGGCGGGCTTCGTCTCGATCTCCGACCTGCTGATCGTCCCGCAGACTTCCCACATCCCAAGAAACGCGCTTTCTGCTTGACAGCTTCGCCCGAGGACAGGTAGCCTCATTTATGCTCATTCCACGGCTGGTCCCGTCTGGGGCATCAGCCAGTGCTCATGGGAACAGAAGGTTGCATCTCCCCCACGCAATTGGGCCGCTGCACACAGAAAACCATTTCCTGGTGAGGCTCTTGATCAGGACCAGGAGCCAAGGTCCCTACACGCGAGGGCAGCATTATGGATACTGATGCGTCTGTCACGCCAGTGACGGCCCGGGGACCTTTCACTTTCGACCCTCAGAAAGCTATCCACGCAATCCTGTACGTCGCGGACCACTTGAAGCCTGCAAACATGTACGCGGTGCTGAAAGCCCTGTACTTTGCCGACAAACGTCACCTACATCGCTACGGTCGCTTCATCTTCGGTGACCGGTACGTCGCGATGCGACACGGGCCCGTGCCAAGCGGGGCCTATGATCTCATCAAGATCGCCCGGGGCGAGAGTCCCCTACTCCACTGTCTGGAAGTACACAACGCATTCACCATGGATGGCTACCAGGTCGTGCCGTCTGTGGATGCGGACCTGGACGCGTTCAGCGAATCCGACGTTGAGTGCCTTGACGAGGGGATCAAGGAATGCCGCGATATTCCCTTCTGGAAATTGAAGGACCGCAGTCATGACCAGGCCTGGGAGGCAACCGACGAGAACGATTTCATGACGATCGAGAGCATCGCGGCTCTCGCTCCCAATAAGGAAGATCTGCTCGAGTACCTCCAGGACCCGCATCCCGACGCCGCCTGATGGTCCTGGGTGACCAATTCCCTGAAGCCGAGCGCCTCGCCTCCATCCGGCGGCAGCTCACCCCCTGGCGGGTGATTCGTCTCTTCTGCCATTTCACCTCAGGTCTACTCGATCCCCGCGCCGGAGATTGAGCGCCAACTCGTCGCAGACATGCGGAGGATCCGTGGCGAGGTCAGCCCCGAGATCAGGTCCGTGGTTGTGGAGACGATCCGCAGAAGCCGATTCATCGCAAAGGGTCTGAAAGCCAGCTTGCTTTCCTCGCTCGAGTCCGGAATGATACAGGAGGGCTAAAAAGAGCAAGGGCTCATTTCCGACTCGACAAGACTCGGTACCGTGGTGACAGTTGGGAAGGTTCTTGGGAGATTGGGGTCCGATTTGCTATGCTAACTGGGTGAAGACCTTCTTACTCACGCGGAATTAGGCCATGCCGAAACTCTCCCTCGCAAAACTCGAACGGCACCTTTACGCCGCGGCGGACATCCTCCGTCCCCGGATGGATGCCGCCGAGTACAAGGACTACATTTTCGGCATGCTCTTCCTCAAGCACTGCTCGGACGTCTTCGAGGCCGAGCGTGAGCGGCTGGTTGGCCGCAAGGTCGAGGAAGGGCGTACCCATGAAGAGGTCCTGGAATATTACGGCGAGAACCCGGACTTCTACGACCGCTTCTTCGTCCCACCCGAGGCCCGTTGGGACGAGCACATCCTCCCCAACCTCAACGCCCCCGACATAGCCGCGGTTCTCGACAAAGCCCTGGGTGCCCTGAGCGACCACAACCCCTCACTTGAGCACGTTCTCGACCATATCCAGTTCCAGAGGCTCTCGGGGGGCAAGCGCGTGTTGTCCGACGAGGACTGCCGCGCCCTCGTCCGGCACTTCAACCGCTACCGGCTGCGGAACGAGGACTTCCAGTTTTCCGACCTCCTCGGCGCCGCCTACGAGTTCCTCATCAAGATGTTCGCCGAGTCCGCGGGGAAGAAGGGGGGCGAGTTCTTCACCCCGCGCGACGTTGTCCGGCTGATGGTGCGGCTGCTGAAGCCGCGCGCCGGAATGAAGATCTACGATCCAACCTCTGGCTCCGGCGGTATGCTGATCATGAGCCACGAGTTCGTTGAACAAAGCGGCGAGGATCCCCGCAACCTTCGCCTCTGCGGCCAGGACAATGGCCACTCCGCCTGGGCACTCTGCAAACTCAACATGATCCTCCACGGCATCCCCGATGCCGACATCCAGCGCGAAGACACGCTCCTCCACCCGCTTCACCGCGAGGCGGGCGAGCTTGAACGGTTCGACCGCGTTATTGCCAATCCGCCCTTCAGCCAGAACTACTCACGCGACAACATGGAGTTCCCCGAGCGTTTCCGCTGGGGCTGGTGTCCCACGAGTGGCAAGAAGGGCGATCTCATGTTCGCGGAGCACATGCTGGCCGTGTGTAGAGAGGGCGGCATGGTCGCCACGGTGATGCCCCACGGCGTGTTGTTCCGTGGCGGGGTGGAGAAAGGCATCCGCC
>JACQVO010000204.1 GCA_016209725.1 Candidatus Methylomirabilota bacterium
GTCCTCGACCATGCCGGCCGAGTCGTAGTGCTTGTTGATGGCGTTCTTGATGGAGGTCTCCGCGGCCACCACCGGCTCCACCTTGAACCCGGTCATGAACTTGATGTCGTCAATGGCAAAGATGTTGCTGGGGTCCGCCATGGCGACGGTCAG
This sequence comes from Candidatus Methylomirabilota bacterium, assembly GCA_016209725.1. Classification (GTDB taxonomy): domain Bacteria; phylum Methylomirabilota; class Methylomirabilia; order Methylomirabilales; family 2-02-FULL-66-22; genus 2-02-FULL-66-22. Next base: position 154 of record JACQVO010000204.1, read on the forward strand.
GACGTTGCCGGTGCGGTTGATCGGGATCACCTGATGCTTCTGGGCAATCTCGGAGGGGATCAGCTTGATGACGGCGGGGTCAATCTCGAAATGGGAGAGGTTGATGGAGGGAACACCGTACTGCCGGCTGAGGAACGACGTGATGTCGTCTTCGCTGATGAAGCCCAGCTTGACGAGGTTCGTGCCGATGCGGCCCCCGCTGGTTTCTTGCTGCTGCAGGGCCTTGCCGAGTTGTTCCTTGGTGATCAGGGTCGCCTTGACCAGCATGTCGCCAAGGCGTGCCGCCCCGACAGCCATCAGTCCCCCCCGTCCAACCGCGCGCCGCCACGGCGCCCACGGAGTAGCATGTTACCGGCCTCCCCCTGCTTGTCAAGGAAAAACTCAGGCGATCCCCTCGGCGATGGCGTGCACCAGGGTCTCCCGAATTGCCTCCATCCGGCTCCCCTCCGGCACCTTGGTTCCATCCTTCTCCGTCACGTAAAAGACGTCCATGGCCTGATCCACCTCCGTGGCGATCTTGGCCAGGGCCACGTCCAGATCCATGTCAGACAAGGTGCTGGCGATCATGTAGAGCAGTCCCAGGCGGTCCTGCGCCCGGATGTCAATCACCGTGTATCGGTCCGAGACCACGTTGTCGAACTCGATCCGGGTATGGATGTCTCCCGTGCGGGGGGCCGGCTTGGCCAGGAGGTCCCGCCGCCGTGCCTTGATCAGGTCACGGACGTCCGCCTGGTCCTGGACGACCCCCTTGAGGTCGCGGGCAAACCGCTGCCAGGTCGTCTCTTCCTCCAGAGCGGCACCGCGGCCGTCACTGACCTGGAAGGCGCGGATCATGACCCCGTCCGCCCGACTGAAAAGTTGCGCCGAGAGGATGTTGATCCCGTTCGCCGTCAGGGTGCCGACCACCTTGGCGAAGCGGCCCGGCGCACCCGGCGCACAGACCGCCACCTCGGAATACCCCGCCAGCGGATATGCCGCCCAGCGCACGGCGACCGGCTCCCCGCGGCGCACCTGCTCGATGAGCTGGAGGTGCTGGGCCACCTTGGCACTGCTGGTGGTGAGGACGTACCGGGTGGGCATGAGCTCCAAGTGCTGCCGGACCCCCTCGGGGCCGAACTCGCCCCCCAGCTCCGCCACCAGGGACGCCCGCAGGCTGGCAGCCTTCCGGTGCTCCTCCTCCCCCTCGGGGACGCCTCGCGTGAGAATGGTGTGGGTCTTGATGAACAACTCCCACAGCAGCGTCCCCTTCCAATCGGTCCACACCTGAGGGCCCACGGCGTTGATGTCGAGGTACGTGAGGAGGTACAGCATCTTCAGGAGGTCCTCGTCACCCACTTGCCGCGCGAAGTCGATGAGCATCCGTTCGTCGTCCAAGTCCCGCCGTTCCGCGATGTGGGCCATGCTGAGGTGCTGGGCCACCAGGAAGTTCACGCCGGCGATGTCACCCTCCGCCAGGCCCATCCGAGTCAGGGCCTCCCCGGCGATGGCGACGCCGCGCTCCACGTGGCCGTGCCCCTCCCCCTTGCCGATATCGTGGAACAGGATGGCCAGCTTCAGGACCTCCGGCTTCTTCAGCTCACTGGCGATGCGGCGGAACTCCTGAAGGCGCGGGTCCGCCGTGTCGGCCAGCGCCTCCAGGTGGTCCAGCAGGACGAATGTGTGCTCATCCACCGTGTAGCGGTGGTAATAGTCGAACTGCACCAGACACGCCACGCGGGCGAATTCCGGGATGTAGGCGGACAGCACGCCCAAGTGGTGCATCTGGCGCAGCGTCTCGGCGACGCCGCGGGGCGCCTTGAGGATGGCCAGGAAGAATCCCAGGGCCCGGTTCGAGCGCCGGAATTCATCGTCGATCAAGCCCAGGTTGCTCCGGACGGCCCCCGTGGCTTCCGGCCCCAGCTCGTACCCCATCTCCAGGCGGTACCAGAAAATCTTGAGAAGCCGGATCGGGTCCTCCTGGAAGCAGTGACGCTTCCCGGGGAGGATATGGATCTGGCGGTTGAGTTCGGTGAAGTCGTCACCGATGTCCCGCGCCCGTAACTTCCTCATCACGGCCTCCACCTGGGAGCCAGGACGGGCAACGCAGCGCTCGATGAGGCGCGCGGAGAACTGGTGCAATGCCCCGGCCCGGGTGTAATACTGTTGCATGAATCGCTCGACCCCATAGGTCGCCTCGTCCCGGAAGCCCAGGTTGGCGGCTACGGGAACCTGCAGGGAGAGGCTGAGGACATCGCTCTTGCCCCCGTGCAGGTAGTGGAGCTCGCTGCGAACGCGGAGGAGAAAGTCCAACGCCTGGAGGCACTGCGCCAGCTCCACGGGGGTCAGCAGGCCCAATGCCGGGAGCGCCTTGAGGTCCTCCAGGCGATGCCGGGCACGGGCCACCCAGAGGGCGGTGTGGAAATCCCGCAATCCTCCCGGGCCCTCCTTCACGTTGGGCTCCTGCAGATAGACGGAGCCCCCGTACTTGCCGTGCCGCTGGGCTTGTTCGTGGATTTTGCGCTGGATATACTGCTGGGCTCGGCGTCCCTGGAGGGCCCGCCACATCCGGTCCTGAAAGCCTTCGAAGACCCCGGGAGTGCCGGCCAGGAACCGCGCCTCCAGCATGGAAGTGCGGGCCGTCAGGTCCGCATCCATCATGCGGAGGGCATCGCCCAGGGAGCGGCAACTGTGGCCGACGCTGAAGCCCAGATCCCACAGGAAGTAGAGGATGTGGTTCAGCATTGCGGTAACGTACTCGTCCAGCCGCCGGGGGAAGAGGAACATCAGGTCCACGTCGGAGCCCGGGTTCAGCTCTCGCCGGCCGTAGCCGCCGAGCGCCACCACGGCACATCCCTCGCCGCGGGCCTTGAGCCCCCGAGGGACCGCCCGGTCGGCCAGGCGGAAGAGCTGGCACACCACCGCATCGACGAGGTCCGCATGGCGCGCCACGACCTCGAGGCCACTGGCCCCACCCCGGTGGGCCACCTGGATGCGAGCCCGTTCCCCGGAGATGAAGTCCCTCACCGCGGGAAGCAGGGCGGTGCGGAGCGCCTCCCCCTCGGTCCCGTGCGCTGCGGGGGCCTGCGTCTCCAGCACCGTGCGGAAGCGGATCGCCACCTCCGTCTCAGGCCCGTACGACATGCCTTCGGCGGGGTCTCTGGCGGGGGTCCCCCATCGGAAGAGACGTGTCAGGGCGCCGACCGGATCAGGCATGCGATCTCCAGAATCTTCGGGATCAGGCGCAGACCCGGCCAGGTCGGGCCGCAGGGCGGCGGGCCGATCCGTCCGGGTGGCGGCACTATACCGGGAGGGGCTCCACCGGTCAAGTCATGGGAGAGCCGATGGGAGAGCCGACCTGCCTGCCGCGCCGACCGCGGCGCAGGCAGGGAGCCGAGAGCCGAGAGACTGCCCAGCCTTCAGCGGCTCCGCCTCCGCCGCAAGACCACGTAGTCCGTCAGAATGCTCTCGTGATTGAAGGCCAGGAGGAAGGGCACCTGGGCCAACCTGACGACCCGGACCTCGCTCGAATCGTCCCCGGCACGCGGGATATGGGTGAGGAAGGCCGTTGTGGGGCGGGGACCAGGAGTGGCGCCGAGAATGCCAGCGGGCGCCCCCGGGGCGCCCGCTGGCATCGGGGGCGCTCAGTGTTTCGGCAGGCTCAGGCCGGCACCGAAACCGGTCGTACCCGTTATGCCGAGAGCATAGGCGCTCTCGTTGTGCTGGCTGAGGTCGAGGCCCGCGATCTCGTGCTCCTCCTCGACGCGGAGCCCGATGACCATGTCCACGAGCTTGAGGAGGATCAGCGAGCCGATGAAGGCGAAGATCCACGTCGCGAGGATGGCGACGAGCTGAACGCCCAGCAGGCCTGGGTTGCCGAAGAACAGGCCATTGTTTCCCGCGTCGTTTATTGCCTTAGTGGCAAACAGGCCGGTGGCGATGGCTCCCCAGGTCCCTCCGACGCCGTGTACCCCCACCACGTCCAGGGAGTCGTCGTAGCCGAGCTTGGTCTTGAGGTTACAGGCGTTGTAGCACAGCACACCCGCCACGGCTCCGATCACCACGGATGAAAGGGGTCCCACGAAACCCGAGGCAGGTGTGATCGCCACCAACCCCGCCACGGCACCCGACGCGGCACCCAGGACCGTCGGCTTACCGCGGGCCATCCACTCGGTGAGCATCCAGGAAAGCGTGGCCGCCGCCGTGGCGATGTGAGTCACCACGAAGGCACTGGTGGCCAGGGCGCCGGAGCTGAGCGCACTCCCTGCGTTAAACCCGAACCAGCCCACCCAGAGCATGGCCGCTCCAGTGACGGTGAGTGGGAGATTGTGGGGCGGCATGGGCTCGGTGCCGTTGCCGCGCCGTTTCCCGACGACGAGCGCGGCGGCCAGGGCCGATACGCCGGAGCTGATATGGACGACCGTTCCCCCGGCAAAGTCAAGCGCACCCAGATTCCGGAGCCAGCCGCCCACCCCCCAAACCCAGTGGGCGAGCGGGTCATAGATGAACGTCGCCCAGAGAACGGTGAAGACCAGGAAGGCCCCGAATTTCATTCGCTCCGCGAAGGCGCCGGTGATCAGGGCCGGCGTGATGATGGCGAACATGAGCTGGTAGATCATGAACGCCTGGTGCGGAATCGTCGCGGCGTAATCCGGATTCGGCTCCAGGCCAACACCCGTGAGCCCTATCCACGAGAGGTTCCCGAACAACCCGCCCACGTCCGGTCCGAAGGCCAGGCTGTACCCCCACAGGACCCATTGGATGCTGATCACCGCCATGATAATGAAGCTGTGCATGATGGTGCCCAGGACGTTGTGTCGCCGAACCATGCCCCCATAGAAGAGGGCGAGGCCCGGTGCCGTCATCATCAGGACCAGGGCGGCCGAGGTCAGCATCCAGGCGGTGTCGCCGCTGTCAATCTTTGGCTGAGGGGCCGCAGCGGGTGCTCCCGCTGCGCTCGGCGGCGCACCGGGGGTCGCCGCCGGTGGGGCGGCCGGGGGCTGTGGCGCCTGCTGGGCCGCCGACGGCGCAACCAAAATCCAGAGCCCCAAAAGCAGGACAAGCATTCCTAGCAGCCTGGGCGCACACTGCAATCGCATGGCAGTTCCCTCCCTGATCATCTATAGTCCGGCGCTGGACGGAGGAAAAAGACTGAGAGACCTTTGGGAATCGCCCAACGGACGGGAGATCCGCAGGCAGGCCAGCCCATTGGATCGAGGCCTGGGGTGAGCACGAAGACATTTCTGTGGAGAAGGAGCGGCTGTGCTCATCCTGGCGCCACACTGCGCATGCCGTTCGGTACCTCAAGAGCATGCAGCGTGCCTGTCCCCGGCCGGGCCGGACGGCGCGCGAGGAAGCGGTCCGAAGGCTCGATTTTTATTGAGAGAACGGGAGCGGTGGGAGACGTAATGCTTCCTGTGGACTGACGTCTTCTTGCCTCCTGAGTATGCAGCGTTCTGCCAAGGTGCCTATCCTTTGGGCGGCACGGGTGAGTTCGAACACGCCGATGATGGCCGCCAGCGAGGTGTCCTTGATGAGAATCGTGCAGAGGCCCACAAAGGGTGGGAGCATGCGGCGAATGGCCTGGGGGAAGATGACGTGGCGCATGGTCTGGAGTGCGCTGAGTCAGGCGCTCGCCGCACGGGCGGCCGCGCGCAGGGCGGCACGGCGGGTCGGCGCCCGCTCGGGCGACATCTTGACCTCCAGCCACTGGCTGAAACGGGACATGCTGTACGTGAAGATCCAGTAGACCACGGCGATGAAGAGGTACATCTCGAAGGGACGGATTTCTCGCTGGCTGACCGTCTGGGCCGCCTTGGTGAGATCCATCATGCCGATGATCGATGCCAGGGAGGTGTCCTTGAACAGGACGATGAACTGGGTGACCAGGGACGGGATCATGTTTCGGATGGCCTGGGGGAGGACGACGTGGCGCATCGTGTGGCCGTAAGACAGGCCGCCTGCCGTGGCCGCCTCGATCTGCCCGCGAGGGACCGACTGGATCCCGGCGCGCACGATCTCGCCGAGGTAGGCCGCCTCGAAGACCACAAAGGCCGTCAGGGCGACCGTGTACTCCGGCAACCGCTGTCCGGTGATCTGCGGGACGAGAAACCAGAACCAGAAGATCACCATGACCAGGGGAACGCCCCGGAAGAATTCGACGTACAGCACCGCGGGGTAGTGGATCCAGGGGCGGTGGGCCAGACGGCACAGGCCGACGATGACACCCAGGATGAAGCCCAGGACGATGGCTGGAATCGCCAGGCGCAGTGTTCCCCCGCCGAAGGCCCCAAACCCGAGCAGGCCCTGGAGAATGAGGAACTTCCAGTTATTGAAGATCACCGCCCACTCGAAGCTCAATGCTCGGCCCTCCCGACGCGGACGATAAGCCCCGGGATGCGGAAGTATCGTTCCACCTGGACCATGAGGGACGCGATGCCAAGGCATAACGCCAGGTAGATCAAGGTGCCCGCGGTCAGGGCCTCGAAGGCCTTGGCGGTATACGTCTCGATCTGCCGGGTCATGAATGTGAGTTCGGCCACGCCGATGGTGAGGGCCAGGGAGGAATTCTTGAGGAGGTTCAGCGACTCATTGGTCGCGGGCGGAATGATCAGGCGCAATGCGATAGGAATGATGATGAGCCGATAGGCCTGCCCCACCGAAAGGCCGGTGGCAACGGAGGCCTCCAGCAGCGTCCTGGGAATGGATTGGATCCCGGCCCGGATCACCTCGGACATCCGGGCCCCGTGATAGACGGACAGCCCGACCGCGGCCGACCAGAAC
>JACQVO010000024.1 GCA_016209725.1 Candidatus Methylomirabilota bacterium
AGGCCAGAAGCGCCTTCAGGTCGTCCTGCCGGACGGCCAGGATGCCGCCGACGATCAGGGTCAGCATCCCGACGCCGCCGACCAGGGTCGTCCAGAGCTCCGTCCCCGACAGGAGGGGATGCACGCGCGCGGCGAGGTACAGTCCGGCCTGCACCATGGTGGCGGAGTGCAGGTAGGCGCTCACGGGTGTCGGCGCCTCCATGGCGTTGGGCAGCCAGATGTGGAAGGGGACCTGGGCCGACTTGGTGGCGCAGCCCAGGAAGACCAGGATGAGGATCACCGGGTACCACGGGTGCGCGCGGATCTGGTCCCCGCGGCCGAGCAGATCGGCGAGATCCCACGTTCCGGTGGCCATCGACAAGAGAATGAATCCCAGCAGCATGGCCAGGCCGCCCAGGGCCGTCACCAGGAGCGCCTTGGTGGCGCCATAGCGCGACGCCTGGCGCTCGTGCCAGAACCCGATGAGCAGGAAGGAGCTGAGGCTGGTCAGCTCCCAGAAGACGAAGAGGGCGATCAGGTTGGAGGACAGGACCGCGCCCAGCATGGATCCCATGAACAGGAGCATGCTGGCGAAGAAGCGGGGATGATCCTCCTCGCGGCCCAGGTAGAAGCGGCCGTAGGTGAAGATCAGGGTGCCAACGCCCGTCACCAGGAGGGCAAAGAACAGCGAGAGGCCGTCGAGATACAGACTCAGGCTGACTCCCAGCGCCGGGGCCCAGGAGAGCTCCGCGTGACCGACGCCTCCGCCCGCCACCGTCGGAAGCCAGGATGCGAAGTAGGCGAACAAGGCGCCGGCCGTCGCGGCCGCCACCCAGCCGCTCTGCTGCCGGAGCCATCGCCCCAGCGCGGCCAGCGTGCCTGCAGCGACAAACGAAAGGAAGGTGGCGACTATGAGGGGCATGACCGCCTCACCCTTCGGCCCGCGGATGGCTGCCCGGCATGACCTCCCTGCGCATCGTGCTTTCCACTCTCGACGTCATCCCTTCGGTCATGCGCCCTCGGGGGCGGGAGAAGCAGGAACGGCCTGTCTTGCCGCCTGGCGTGTGCGGGCATGGGAAGGTGCTCCAGCCCACCCTGCATGCAAGGTCTGACGGCCCGGCAGCTAACGCTCAGCCTCTGCCTTGAACGCTTCAATTTGCGCAAGTCGCCCGAACAGCCGGATTCGGTCCCCCGGACGCAGGATCGTATCCGCCGAGGGGTTGAGCAGGACGTCGCCGTCGGCGCGGGTGATGGCCACGATGGTCACGCCGAACCGCTCCCGCACCCGGGCTTCGCGCAAGGACTGATCGGCCAGGGGGCCCGCCCCCAGGGTGACCTCGCGGATCTGCGGGAGGGCATCCGTCTCTCCCGTCCCCCGTCCCGGCGCCGCCTCCATCCCCTCGTGGAAGCGATGGAGGTAGGCCAGCACCCGGTCCTGCGGGAGGAGCAGGCGACCCAGGGCATGCCGGATCAGCGTCGCCGCCGCCTCCAACTCGGGCTGGACGACCTCGGTCGCGCCTGCCTCGCGCAGCCCCTCGTGCCCCCGGCGCTCGTGGGTGCGCGCCAGGATCGGGACCTGGGGCTTCATCGCCCGGAGATGGCGGATCGCCGAACGCGCCCGTTCGCCCTCGGGAATCGTCAGCACCACCAGCGCCGCCCGGTCGGCGCCGGCACCTTCCAGGATCTTGCGATGGGCGGCGTCCCCGTATAGGCAGGGGACCCCGCGGGCGCGCAGGACCTTCACGATATCGGGGTCGGTCTCGATAACGATGTAGCGGATCGCAAAGGTCTCGAGCGCCTCCCCCACCGCGCTACCCACCCGGCCGAAGCCGCATAGGACCACGTGGTTCCGCAGGCCATCCCACTCACCCGCCGCCGACGAGAGGGGCCGCTGTTGGCGCGCGACGACCGCGCGCCCGATCCGGTGATACGCGACCCGGACCAGGAGGGCGTTCACGAGAATCGTGAGAAGGGAGGCCGCCAGGGTGGCGTTGTACACCTCGGTCCCCACGTGGCCGGCGCTCCGGGCGACCTGCACCAGGATGAAAGAGAATTCGCCGATCTGGCTCAGGCCCACCGCCACCCGCAGGGCGGTCTGGAGCGGATACCCGAAGAGCCGGACCACCACGCCCCACACGAGGATCTTCCCGACGATGATGAGGCCCACCATGGCGCCGAGGATGGGCAGGTTGGCGAACAGGGCGCTCGGCTGGATGAGCGCCCCGAGGGTGACGAAGAACATCGCCACGAAGGCGTCCCGGAGGGACAGGAGCCGGGCCAGCGTCTCGTGGGCGTAGTCCGATTCGCTGATGATGAGACCTCCCAGGAAGGCCCCCAGGGCCAGCGAGAGCCCCACCGCCTGGGCCAGGGCGGCCGTCCCGAGGCCGACGCCCAGGGCCACCAGGAGGAACAACTCCTGGTTGCGTGTGCGGGCCACCCGCGTCATCAGCGGCGGGAAGATCCTCGCCGCCAGGAACCAGAACGGGACAAGGATGGCAGCGGCCTTCGCCAGGGCGAGGCCGATGGCGACCAGCCGGCCTGGTTCCAGCGCGCCCAGGGCCGGGATGAGCACGATCAGGACGACCACCGCCAGGTCCTCGACAAGCGTGATGCCGATCATGACGCGGCCGTGGGCGGCGTGGAGCTCGCCCCGGTCCAAGAGGAGGCGGGACAAGACCATGGTGCTCGCCACGGAGATGACCATGCCGACGATGACGCCCTGCAGGGGGCGCCACCCCAGAAGCGTTCCCACCCCGACGCTCAGCCCGACCGACAGCAGGATTCCCAGCGGGCCGCCGAGCAGGGCTACCCATTTCTCCCGCAACAGGTCGTGCAGGGAGAACTCGATGCCGATGGAGAACATCAGGAGGACGACCCCGATTTCCGCGAAGAGCTCGAAGGTGTGCAGGTCGGAGATGGCGGGACCGGGCGTGAGGGGACTGATGAAGATGCCGCCCAAGACGTAGCCGAGAATCAACGGCTGGCGGGACGCCCACGCGAGCGCGCCGCCCAGGACGGCGGCGACGATGACGTAGGCGAAGTCGCGAAAGAAAATCGCCTCGGGGGTCATGGGGATCCGCCCGCCTCCAGGATCCTTCTCATATTCCCAGGGCCATCTTGATCTGGATGAGGCGGGTCACCCCCGTGTGGGTCAGCAAGCCCCTGAAGGTCTCGCCCTCGAAAACCAGCAGGCGGCCGTGACCCGCCTGGAGCATCTGCTGGAGGGCTTCCATCGCGTCGGCGCCGGGTGCCGTCCGCACCGGCGCCTCCACCGGCAGCGCCACGGCCTGCACGGAGACCTGATCGCGCTCCTCGGGCGGGACGGCCTTGACCTGGGCCAGCTCCAGGAGTCCCACCACCCGGCCGGCTCGCTCCACCGGGAAGCCCCCGTAACCGTACCGGAGGAAGTAGTCGCGGATGGCCTCGGCCACCGGGATGTGGGCCGGGACCGCCACCGGCTCGGCGGTCATGAGGTCACGCACGTGTAAACCGGAAAGCGCGTCCTTGAGCCAGACACTTGCGGCCGCGGATTGCGCGGCCATCAGGAGAAACAGGCCGATGAAGACGCGCCAGAGGGCTCCCGCCGCATGGCCCGCCAGCATGCCGAAGATCCCCGTCACGATGAGGAAGTAGGCGAAGAACCGGCCCGCGCCCGCCGCCGCGCGGGTGGCGCGGGGCAAGTCTCCCCAGAACCGCCAGAGGGCGGCCCGCAGGATCCGGCCGCCATCCAGGGGGAAGGCCGGGATCAGGTTGAAGAGGACCACGATCCCGTTCAGCATCGCGAGGTAGGCCGCCACGGCGGCCGCCCCGGGTCGCACCGCCAGAGCGCCCGTCAAGATCCCGAAGAACACGACGAGGCCGATGCTCACCACCGGGCCGGCCACGGCGATGCGGAACTCGGCCCCGGGCCCCGGCGGCTCGGCCTTGAGTTCGGCCACGCCGCCGAAAGCGAAGAGGACGATGCGCCGGGTCTGCACCCCTTCGCGCCGCGCCACCAGGGCATGGCCAAGCTCATGGGCCAGGATCGAGGCGAAGAGGAGCAGCGCCGCCAGGACGCCCTTGGACCAGTAGCTTCCCGTCGGCAGGTCCGGGACGGCCTGGGGGAAGTAGCCGGTCGCCAGGCTCCAGGAAAGCAGGGCGAAGATGATGGCCCAGGTGAAGTGCAGCTCCAGCGGGATGCCCGCCAGCGTGCCGATCCGAACGGTGCCTCTCATGGCCGTGGTCTCCTC
>JACQVO010000025.1 GCA_016209725.1 Candidatus Methylomirabilota bacterium
GCTCTGGACACCAAGGCCAAGGGATACGACGTAGCCATCAGCTTCCCCAAGGAGGGGATCGGCACCTCGGCCGAGGCCATCGCCCTCCTCAAGGGGGCCAAGAACCCCGAGCTGGGCAAGCGGCTGATTGACTGGGCCGCCTCGCCCGCCATGCAGTCCCTCTTCGCCAAGTACCAGATCAACTTCGTGCCGGCCCATCCCGAGGTGAGGATCGAGCCGAGCCTGGCCGAGGTCCTGAAGGGGGCCAAGATCTTCCCCATCGACGATGCCTTTGCGGGGGCCAACCGCAAGCGCATCGTGGAGCGCTGGATCAACGACGTCCTGAACCTGAAGCAGTGAGATTTCCTTCCGTCGCAGGGGGACCGGCGGGGGCGGCCTCCGACCCGCCGGTCCCCTTCTTTTTGGAGTCTGGCTCGTGACCAGCATCGCCGCCACGGCGACTTCCGGATGGCGCCGGACGCTGCGGGACCCCGGGCTCTCCGCCACGATCCTCATCCTGTGGGCGTTCCTCGCCCTCTTCATCCTGTTCCCGCTGGCGAAACTCCTGGCCCGCACTTTCTTTGAAGACGGGCAGATCACCCTGGCCAATCTGGCGGCCATCCTCCGGGACGCCAACCACCGCCAGGCCTTCTGGAACAGCCTGCTTCTGGCGGCGCTGGTGGGCATCTCTGGGACGGTCCTCGGGTTCCTCTACGCCTTCACCGCCGTGCGGGCCAACCTGTCGCGCGCCTGGACGACGATCCTGGATGCCGCGTCGCTCCTGCCCCTGATCTCGCCCCCCTTCACCACCGCCATCGCCATGATCTTCTCCTTCGGCCCGCGGGGTCTCATCACCTATCGCCTCCTGGGCATCAAGGGATTCACGGTCTACGGCCTTCACACCACGCTGTTCTCCGAAACCCTCACCTATTTCCCCATCGCCTACCTCACCCTCAAACCGATCCTGGCGGCCATCGACCCGAACGTGGAGGACATGGCCTTCAGCCTGGGTAGCTCCCGCTGGCGCGTGTTCCGCACCGTGACGCTGCCCCTGGCCGTCCCTGGCCTGGCGAATGCCTTCCTCCTTCTCTTCGCCGCCTCCCTCGCCGATTTCGCCACGCCGCTGATCCTGGCCGGCAATAGCTTCCCCGTCCTGCCCACCCAGGCGTATCTGCAGATCACGGGCCTCTTCGACCTGAAGGGGGGAGCCGTCCTCTCCTTCGTCCTTTTGGTTCCCGCCCTGGTCGTGTACCTGCTCCAGCGCTACTGGGTCAGTCGACGGTATTACGTGACTATCACCGGCAAGGCGGGCGCGCAGACCGCCATCAAGAGCCTGGCCCCGTGGGCCCGTGCCCCCCTGCTCGGCCTCTGCCTGCTGGTGGCCGGGGTGACCCTGTATTTCTACGCCCTGCTCTTCTATGCGTCCATCGTCGTGGCCCTGGGCGCCAACCACGCGTGGACCTGGCACCATTACCAGGTGGTCTTCACCGAGGGGCTCAAGGCGATCCACGACACCCTCATCATCGCGGGTGCCGGGATGCCCCTGGGCGGCCTCTACGGGATCCTGCTGGGTTATCTCGTCGCCAAGAAGGCCTTCCCCGGGCGGCAGACCATGGAGATCATTTCCATGGTCAACTACTCCCTTCCCGGGACCATCGTCGGGATCGCGTACCTGATCGCCTTCAACGACCCGCCCCTGGTCCTGACGGGGACCGCTCTCATCATCGTGGCGTGCTACGTTTTTCGTTACAGCCCCACCGGCATCCGGGCCACCGTGGCTCTCCTGCAACAGATCGACCCCAGCATCGAGGAGGCCTCGCAGGGGTTGGGCGCCGGCAGCGGAACCACGTTCCGCCGCATCACCCTGCCCCTGGTCCTGCCCGCGTTCTTCGCCGGCCTGGGGGTCGTCTTCATCCGGTCCATGACCGCCATCAGTGCGACGATCTTCCTGGTGTCCATCAACTGGACCCTGATCACGGTGCGCATCCTGGAGAACATGACCGAGCTGTCCCTGGGGCCGGCCGCCGCCTTCTCGGTCCTCGTCGTCCTCATCGTGTTCGTGGTCATCGTCGCGATCAGTGGCCTGCTCCGGCGGTTCCGCGCCGCCGGCGCCGTGGAAGTGACCAGCATCCTCGGAGGATGATGTGAGCGCCGCAGGTATTCGGGTTGACGGGGTTTCGAAGCGATTTGCCCACCGGGTGAAGGGCGAGGTCTATGCGGTCCGTGACGTCAGCCTCACCGTCCAACCCGCCGAGCTTCTGACGCTCCTCGGCCCCTCCGGCTGCGGCAAGACCACTACCCTCCGGATGATCGCCGGGTTCGAGCAGCCCGATGCGGGCCGGATCTTCATCGGCGAGCAGGATGTCACCGGCTTCATGGCCAACCAGCGGAACATCGGCTTCGTCTTCCAGAACTACGCCCTCTTTCCCCACCTGTCGGTGTTCGAGAACGTGGCCTACGGCCTGCGCGTAAAGCGGCAGCCGGAGGCCGAGGTCGCCCGGGCCGTGGGCGAGGTCCTCGCCCTCGTCGGCCTCCAGGGGTACGACCGCCAGTTTCCGAACCAGCTCTCGGGCGGGGAACAGCAGCGCGTGGCCCTGGCCCGGGCCATCGTCATTCGACCCCGCGTGCTGCTCTTCGATGAGCCGTTGTCCAACCTGGACGCCAAGCTGCGGGTCCACATGCGGGACGAGCTGCGGGACCTCCAGAAGCGGCTCAGCATCACGGCGGTCTACGTGACCCACGACCAGGAAGAGGCCATGGCCATCTCCGACCGGATCGCGGTCATGCACCAGGGCGCCATCGTGCAGGAGGGGACGGCCGAGGACCTCTACCGCCGCCCGGCGTCGGAGTTCGTGGCCCAGTTCATCGGCCGGACGAATCTGCTGACCGGCCGAGTCCTCTCCGCCGACCCGGGCGGCGTCGAGCTGGAGGTGGCCGGGCAGCGCCTCCACTTGGCCGGTGAAACCGCCCGCGTCACCGTCGGGGAAACCGTCCGTCTGGTCGTCCGCCCCGAGGGGATCGAACTCGCGCCCGGCGGCTCGGCCACCGGGATCCCCGGCATGATCGTCTCCCGGACGTTTCTGGGCGAGAAAGCCGAATACCAGGTCCGAATGGGAAAGGACGTGCTTCAGGTCACCAGCTACAATCCCGTCCAGCGCGGCATCTTTCCCCCCGGCCAGGCGGTGATGTTGCACTTCCCGAGTCACGGGATTCAACTCCTGCTGGGGAGCACCGCATGAATGTGCTCTTTCGTCTGCCCCACAGCCCCCCTCGAACCCGCGCTGCCCTTGGGCATCCGGGTTCGCACTCAGGGAGGATGCGGACATATGCCGTTCGTGTTGAGCTTGTCGAAACACGAACGGTCAGCCCCCCTTCGACAGGCTCAGGGCGAACGGCATTTGAGATACACACAGCGTTCGCGAAAAGTGCCTCCCGGGAGAGAGGATGAAACTGAGGGGACTCCTTCCCGCAATGCTGCTCCTCGCCGTCGCGGCGGCCGGCCAGGGCCAGGAGGTCCACGGGGAGAATTCCGTCTTCGCCAGCCAGGGTGTCGCCATCGCCTGGGGGATCCTGAAGGGACCGGTGGAGGATAAATCGCGGGTGATCGTCCGGATCGTCCCCGTGGCCGGGACGTATGCCTATGTCAGCGTCGACGGCGTGGACCCCTTCACCCGGAACCGCCAGGTGATCCTGGATGGCCGCCCGCTGGGCGATCGGCTGGATGTGGCAAGCCTTCGGGGAAGTTTTGCGGATTTCCCGCGTCGGGAGGTGCACCTCTATCGCACAGCCGCCGACTGGCAGGCACGCAGACCAGCCGTGACGGTATACTACCTGGGCGTGCCCGACACCACGCCGGAGTTCACCTCCGAGTCGGCCCTCCTCGCCTATCTCGCCGAGGCGCTGGCCAAAGCCCGAGGCACCGGACAAGGACGCAAGCCATGAATCGCGTGGAACTCGCCCGCCAGTTGGACCACTCGACGCTGAGACCCGACGCCGCTGAGAAGACCATCCTGGCCCAGGCGGAGATTGTCCGCCAGTGGGGGATCGGCTTTTTCTGTGTGCAGCCCAGCTACGTGGCCCTCGCCGCGGCGGCCCTGCGTGCCTCGGCGGCGAGGGTCGTCTCGGTGATCGGATTCCCCCATGGCTGTGATCGCTCCGCCGTCAAGGCCCACGCGGCCGAGCTGGCCGTGCGAGACGGCGCGGCAGAGGTGGACATGGTCATGAACATCGGGAGGCTCAAGTCCGGGCGAAGCCAGGCCGTCGCCGACGAGATCGCCCAGGTGGTTCGCGCGATCCCCGGCATTCCGGTCAAGGTGATCCTGGAGACGTGCTTCCTGACCGACAACGACAAGATCGTCGCCTGCCGGCTCGTGCGGGATTCGGGTGCAGCATTTGTCAAGACCTCCACCGGGGTCAAGCCAGCCGGCGGTGCGACGATCGCGGACATCCGCCTGCTCCGGGCCACGGTCGGGCCGGACTTCGGCGTGAAGGCCTCCGGGGGAATTCGCACGTTGGCCGACGCTCTGGCCCTGCTGGAGGCCGGCGCCAACCGCCTCGGCACATCGGCCAGTCCCGCCATCCTGGCCGCCCTTCCCTCGTAATCTGGCGTCATCGGTTCGCCGGACGCTCGGATGGGCGAGACCCCGACCGCCATTCGCAACCACGGTGGCGGTTCGTAAGGACCCTCAGGATCCTCCGTCCCAGGCCGACAGAAGCGGCACCGTCAGGCCCCGGGGACGAAAGTCAACTTCGGAAACAGCCGAGTAGGCCCGGGGAATCGCCCCCCGAGCCCCTCACAGATCCGGACGTAAGCCTCTCGACTTATCCGGCTCGTGCCACCCGATGAAGGCTGCCGCCTTCCGCCAATTCGATGGGTTCCTCCTGTTGCCAGTTGACCCAAATCGACGCGGGTGACCTGCCCCC
>JACQVO010000205.1 GCA_016209725.1 Candidatus Methylomirabilota bacterium
CTCTTGTAATTGGAAAGATCTGCTCACTAACCAATTAAGCATATAGAAAATAATAAGTTACGAGTCTTGAGAATTTTGAAGTCTGGGATGTCCCTATCGTGTTAGACAACCGAGAGATCAGGCTGCAATCAATAGGAAGGGGCTGGGGATGATGTGAGGAGTTCACGGGGCCGAGGGGGCCCTGTATGCCGCGCAGGGCCAAAGATGGCGGGTGCTGGAGGCTGCTGCCACCTCACACCGGATATTGCCCTTACCACGCATCCACTCCCAGGAGACAGAACGACGTCCGATGCGCCCGAGATCAATTTCTGTCTGAAGGTCATCCGCCCATGAGCGATCGCAGGTAGAAGACTGTCTCCTGGGCCTGCGCCCGGCGGTCATCGCCGCCGGCCAAGCCGACCAAGGCGGCGCCGTCGTACTCGATCTCCCGCAACGTGGTCATGATGACGGGCCAGTCGAGGCTGCCTTCCTGCCGGGTGCCCGGTGGCACACGACCGGGATCGTGCAGGTGTAGATGCTGCACCAGACCCGCTGCCGCGCGCAGGCCCTCGACCACTGAGCTTTCCCTCCGTGCGAGCTGGTGGGTATCCAGCATCAACCCGAAGGCCGGGTGCCCGATGCGTCGGACCCAGGCCACCGCCTCAGCCACCGAGCAGATGAAGTTGCTCTCGGCCTCTTCGGTAGGTGCCAGCAGGATACTGGAACCTACCCTGGCGCCGAAGCGCGCCAAGCCGGCGAAGATCTCCTCCGCCAGAGCCGCCATGGCCTCGGCCGATGTGCCGTCGGGAAGGTTGCCCTTGATGCCGGCCAGGATCACCGGCGCACCGAAGTGACCCGCGAAATCCAGCACATCCTTCAGCCGGTTCACGGTGCGATTCCGGATGGCCGTGTCCGGATCGAGCAGGGTGAGACCCTCGGCGGCAATGCGTCCGCTGTTCACCGCGGTCAGGACCAGGTCCGAAGACTTCAGAGCCAGGTCCACCTCGGCCACGCCGATAGTTCCGGGAGGACCTGGCAGCAACTCGATGCCGTCGTACCCGAGCTCCTTCGCCTCGGCGGCCACTGCCTCCGGCGTCCCCAACAACGGGGTCGGAGTGGAGGCGGTCGCCGCACTCTCCGGCGTGCTGGCCAGCAGACTCAACTGCATACGAGACCTCAAAAAGAAACTTCGATATATCCACAGATTACGCAGATTACACAGATTGTTTCAGGGCAAAACCCTTTGTGAAATCTGCGAAATCTGCGTAATCTGCGGATTCCTAAGAGGTCTTTGCTTTCTCGATCTGATTGGCGACGGCGTCGCCCACCGCGCCCGTGGCGGCGGCGCCTCCCAGGTCCGCGGTGTGGAAGCGGCGATCGCGTAGCGTCATTTCCACCGCCGCCTCGATCGCCTTCACCGCCGTCCGGGCCTGGACGTCCGGCTTGCGCTGGCCCAGCCAGTCGAGCATCATTCCGGCCGAAAGGATCTGGGCGATGGGGTTGGCGATTCCCTTCCCCGCGATGTCGGGCGCCGTCCCGTGAGACGGCTGGAACACCCCGTGAGTATCCCCGACATCGGCCGATGGCGCCAGGCCCATCCCGCCGATGGTCCCCGCGCCGAGATCGGAGATGATGTCGCCGAACATGTTCTCCGCCACGACCACGGTGAAACGCAGCGGGCGCTGGACCATGTACAGGGTCATGGCATCCACGTACGCGTAATCCGTCTCGATCCCTGGGAACTCCCGCGCCACCTCGTCGAAGATCTGGCGGAAGAAGGCCATGCTCTTCAGGACGTTCGCCTTGTCCACGCAGGTCACGCGCTGTTTCCCGTCGGCAGGCGCCCCGTGACGCCCCTGGGCCAAACGAAAGGCATATCGCACGATCCGCTCCGTCCCCGGCCGGGTGATCACCATGCTGTCCATGGCGACGTGCCCGCCCACCCGCAGGCCGCCGGCGAACAGCCCCTCGGTGTTCTCGCGCAGGATGACGTAATCGATCCGCGGGTCGCCCGCCAGGACGGGGGGCACCCCGGCGTACTTCTTGATGGGCCGGATCCCCGCATACAGATCGAGGAGGAACCGCAGGGTGATCTGGGGTCGGATCTCGGTCCCGTCCGGCCAGCGGATGTCGGGCAATCCGGCCGCGCCGAAGAGGACGGCATCTGCGGCCTTGCATGCCTCCAGCGTTGCACTCGGCAGGTCCGTGCCTGTTTCTTGGTAGCAGCGCGCCCCGACTGGATACTCTTTGCACTCGAACCTCAAGCCCGGGAACGCGGCCTCCACGGCCCGAAGGGCCTTCAGTCCCTCAGCCATCACTTCTGACCCGATCCCGTCGCCCGGCAGGATCGCGATGCGGTACGTTGCCATGTTCACGCCCCTCGATATGCAGTGGAATTGAGAAAAAGACAACCTCCCAACAATCCGCAGATTACGCAGATTGTGCAGATTTCACCCCCACCCGGCCCCTCCCCCCTCTGAGGGGGAGGGAGTGGGAGGGGGGGCTATCGAATCTGCGAAATCTGCGGATGCATCCGGGTTGCCATTTCGGATGTGAGAAGGGTGGCTTCCGAGCCCAGTCACGCCGAGGCGTGTCCTTCGAAGACGCCCCGGACGACCGGGGATCCGTTCTTCACGAGCAGCCGACCACAACAATACACACGGTCCACTTCGCCGGCCTCGGTGAGCAACAGAAGGTCCGCATCACACCCGGGGGCGATCCGTCCTTTGCGGCGAAGTCCCAGCCGGTCCGCCGCATGGCGGCTGGCGAACGACGCCGCCCGCCCCCACGTCAGGCCGCTCTGCACCAACTCCCTGACGGTCTCCAGGATTGAGTCGGGACCCGCCATGTACAGCCCTGACGCGCCGCCCGTCCCGGTGGAGCGCGGATAGGCCGCTCCGCTGTCGCTGCTCAGGGTGAGGCGGTCCGGGGGGATCCCGAGTTCCAGGGCCCCCCGGATCGCGCGGGCGGCCGGGAGGGCGTGCGGGTGCCCATGCTCCGGCCGCTGCATCCCGGTGACGTCGATGCTGCCCCCTGCCCGCGCATAGTCCAGCGCCTGCTCCCAGACGCTAGGGTTTCGGTTCACGTGGGTCGCGACCAGCCGGTCCGCAGGAATCCCGGTCCGCCGGTGCACCTCCAGGAGGGGCGCCAGGCCTTCCGACTGATCCCCGATGTGGATGTGCAGGACCGCGCCCTTCCCCGCCAGCCGGCCTCCGGTGAATGCCGCATGGGCCAGCCGGCAAAGGTCCTCCAGAGAGATGGCCGGCGCCAGGGCCTCCGAGATGGCGGCCTTCACACCCACGATCCGATCCACGAAGGCCACGTCCGCCTGGGGATCCCCTGTGAGCGTCGGCACGGGAACCTTCCACCCCCCCGTGTAGCAGTATGCGCTGATCCCTTCCACCTCCAAGGCGGCGGCCCGAGCCAAGAGGGCCGGGATCGTCCGGCTCAGGCTGTCGGCCCCCAGCGGGGAAACGACGGTGGTGACCCCCACGCCCGCGATGCGCTCGATCTGGAGATCGGTCGTTCGAGTCCCCGGACCCCCCAACCCACTGGCTCCCATGGTGTGGATGTGGCCGTCAATCAGCCCGGGCAGGACAATCCGACCCGTGGCGTCGAGCACCTCTCCCTCGCCGATCCCGGTGGGGGCGGACAGGCCCGTCCGGACGGCGGCGATCCGCCCGTCCAAGAGCAAGAGGTCGGCCTTCCCCCGCTCCTCCGGGTCAAAAACATGCCCGCCCCGGATCAACGTCCAGCCCATGACTGCTCCCCCGTTCGGCTGTTCGACAGTTCGACGGTTCGGCTGTTCCACGGTTCTGCGAGACCGAACTGCCGAACAGCCGTACTGCCGAACTGCTGAACGCTCTACGGTTCTAGTCGCAGAGGATGCCGCCGTTGACCTCCACCGTCTCGCCATGAACGAAGCGCGCGGCATCCGAGGCCAGGAAGGCCACGGTGTCGGCGATGTCCTCCGGCTGGGCCATGCGGCCAAGGGGCGTGCTCTTCACAATGTTGGCCAGGGTCTCCTCGGGCCAGCCCACCATCATCTCGGTCTGGCTGGAGCCGGGATTCACCCCGTTCACCACGATGCCGTATTGGCCCAGCTCCTTGGCCAGCTTCTTCGTCATGGCCAGGACGCCGCCTTTGGAGGCGACGTAATGGAGGCCGGCGAAGGTGCCGCCGTTTCGCGCCGCGATGGAGGCAATGTTGACGATGTGGCCGCGCTTCTGCTTCTTCATGATAGGGATGACGGCCCGGCAACAGAGGAACACCCCCTTCATGTTCACGTCCACCATCCGGTCCCAGTCGGCCTCGCTCAG
>JACQVO010000206.1 GCA_016209725.1 Candidatus Methylomirabilota bacterium
CGCTCTGCCTCGACCCAGGAGCACTCCCGAGCCCGTCTGGCTGTTCGCGGGAACGACGCCGGCCGGCCCGGGCGGAGGGCGGTCCGTGTGGCTGGGAATACAAATCCTCGCGGAAGCCACAGCTCGCTCTGCCTCCGCGAGGCTCGGTTCGGCAACCGCGATTCCGGCAGGAAACGTCCGGGGTCGCCGTCTCCCTGTATCCGCTTCGACGCCTCACCCGGATACGACCTGCCCCCCCTTCCCCCGGCCGCCCCGGTCAGTTCAGCCCACCAACTGTTCCTTGGGCGCATCCGCCCAGAGACGCTCCAAATCGTAGAATTCACGGGTTTGGTCGGCGAAAATATGAACCACGACATCATGGTAGTCAAGCAAAATCCATTGCGCCTCGCCCACCCCTTCGCGGTGGGACATGCGGACCTCCGCCCTCGAGAGCTGCTCTTCCACCCGCTCCGCGATGGCTCGCACCTGACGCGCCGACGTGGCGCTCGCGATCAGGAAGTGGTCGGTGAACGTGCACAGGCCGCGCAGGTCCAGGATCGCCAGGTAACTGGGTTTCACCGTCGCCGCGGCGTCGGCGGCCAGCTTCACCACCGCAGTCGAGTCTATGGCTGTTCCTCCTTCAGGCTCACGCTGGCAATCGGGCCTCTGGGCGATTCGGCAATCAGGGGTTCCGGGCTGCCCCGCCATCGGCGGGGTTGCCGGATTGCCCGATCGTCCGATCGCCTAGGCCCGCGGGCGGCCGGGCTTCGCCCGCTGGTAGAGCCGGTTCTTCGCCATGTAGGCCGCCACCGTGTCCGGCACAAGATGGCGGATGCTCCGCCCTTCCTCGACCAGCTGCCGGATCTCCCGCGATGCGATGTCCAAGGACACCACCTCCACCAGGAGGACCTGTCGGGGGGCCAGCTCCCGTTCCACCCGCTCCGGATCGATATCGGAGATCTTCAAGTACCGGAAGCCCGGGTCCCCCAGGATTTTTCGCTGCTCCGCCGTCAGCAGCCGCTCCACTTCGTCCAGGCGCCAGCCCGGCCGCGCCGTGACGATGACGCGGGCCAGACTGAGCAGTTCCCGGGCTCGCCGCCATCCCGACATCCCCAGAAAGGCGTCCACACCCATCACGAAGTAGAGCGTGGAATCCGGTCCGGAGATCTTCTGCAACTCGCGGACCGTCTCGACGGAGTAGGACTTCCCGGGACGCTTGAGCTCGATGGAGGAGACCGTAAAGTAGGGCGTGAAGACCGTGGCCAGCGAGACCATCTCGTACCGGTGCAGCGCGGAGGCCGCCACCATCTCACCCTTGTGGGGCGGACGCGCCGCCGGCACGAAGATGATCCGGTCCAGCCCGAAGGCCCAGTAGATCTCCTCTGCCGCCCGCAGGTGGCCGAGGTGAATCGGATCGAATGTCCCGCCCATGATGCCCAGGCGCATGCTGTTCCCAGGGGTCGGGGCGGCTATCGCCGCGAGTCGCGGACCTGGCCGTCGCCCAGGACGATGAACTTCTGGCAGGTCAGCTCGGTGAGGCCCATGGGGCCCCGGGCGTGCAGCTTCTGCGTGCTGATCCCCATCTCGGCGCCCATGCCGAACTCCCCGCCGTCCGTGAAGCGGGTCGAGGCATTCACGAAGACGGCGCCGGCATCCACCTCGCGCAGGAAGCGCATGGCGCGCCCGTGATCCGACGTCACGATGGCCTCCGCCAGGCCGGACCCATGGCGGGCGATGTGGGCCACGGCCTCGTCGAAGGACGCCACCACCCGGATGGACAGCACGAGGTCGAGATACTCCGTGTCCCAGTCCGCCTCGGTGGCGGGCCGCACCCCCGGCACCACGGCGCACGTCCCGGGGCAGCCCCGCACCTCCACGCCGGTCCGGTTCAGACGGGCCACGCAGGCCGGCAGGAAGGCCTCGGCCACCCCGGCGTGGACCAGGAGCGTCTCCATGGCGTTGCAGACCCCGGGACGCTCCACCTTGGCGTTGTAGGCGATCTCCGCTGCCATGGCCAGATCGGCGCCCGCGTCCACGTAGGTGTGGCAGACGCCCTTGTCGTGGGCGATCACGGGGATGCGGGATCCCTCGCGGATCATCCGGATCAGCTCCTCCCCGCCGCGCGGGATGATCAGGTCGATCAGCTCGGAGAGGGTCAGCATCTCCTTCACCACGGCCCGGTCGGGCGTGGGCACCACCGCCAGGCAGGCCGCCGGCAGCCCCACCGAGGCCACAGCCCCCGCCAGCATGCCGCCGATGGCGGCATTGGTGCAGAGCGCCTCCCGCCCCCCGCGCAGGATGACCGCGTTCCCCGATTTCAGGCAGAGGCCGGCGGCGTCGGCCGTCACATTCGGCCGCGACTCGTAGATGATCCCGATCACGCCCAGCGGGACCCGCATCCGCCCGATCTGCAGGCCGTTGGGACGCCGCCACATGCCCGTCACCTCCCCCACGGGATCCGGCAGATCGGCGATGCGGAGGAGACCTCGCGCCATCCCTTCGAGCCTCGGGGGGGTCAGGGTCAGCCGATCCACGAAGGCGGGGGGGGTGGACGCCGAACTTGCCGACTCCACATCCTCGGCGTTGGCGGCCAGGATGCGCTCGCGGCCGTCCAGGAGCCCCGCCGCCATGGCGGCGAGGGCAGCGTTTTTCGTCGCCCCGGTCGCGCCGGCCAGCACGCGGCTCGCCGCGCGTGCGGCCTCGGCCATCGCCCGAATGGCAAACCCGCTCATCCTGCAGCCCTCGACGATGATCTCATTGCTCCCGGACGCCGCCCCCAAGGCCTGTGGACACGTGAAGGCTCAAAGGAGTCGATTGGTCATCGGAAACTGGAAATTGGAAAATGGTCATTGGTCATTGGTCATTGGCCATTTGTCATTGGTCATTGTCCTGACCCGTCATGATCACCAGGTTGTCCCGGTGCACGACCTCGTCATACGGCTTGTGGCCGAGCGCGCCCGCGATCTCGTGGGACTTGAGGCCCTTGATCTTCTCCACCTCGTCCCGGCTGTAGTTGGCGAGGCCCCGGGCGAACTCCCGATCCTCGGGGTCCATCAGGCTGACCACATCGCCGGCACGGAAACTCCGCCGGGTCGTGCGCACACCCGAGGGGAGGAGGCTCTTCCCGCCGGCCACCAGGGCATGGCGCGCCCCCGCGTCCACCGCAATCCCCCCGCGGGGCTGACTGGCAAAGGCCAGCCAGCGCTTCCGGCTCCGCATCCGGCTGCGGGACGGGACGAAGAACGTCCCCGCGTCCGCCCCCTGCAGAACGGCGTCCAGCACCCCCGGCTGGAGCCCGCTGGCCACCACCGTGGGAATGCCCGCCAGGGTGGCCCGCCGGGCCGCCAGCACCTTGGAACTCATCCCGCCGATGCCGGCGACGCTGCCGGCCTCCTCGGCGCAGAAGGACGTCACGGCATCCTGCGGGCGCACGAGCGGGATGAGCCGGGCGGACGGATCGCGCCGCGGGTCTGCCGTGAACAACCCCTCGGTGTCGGTGAGCATCACCAGGAGGTCGGCCTCGGCCAGGTTGGCCACCAGCGCCGAGAGGGTGTCATTATCCCCGAACTGGATCTCCCGGACGGCCACCGTGTCGTTCTCGTTGACGATGGGGACGATCCCGAGCCGCAGCAGCGTGAAAAGCGTGTTCCGGGCGTTGAGATACCGCCCGCGATGGCGCAGGTCCTCCTGCGTGAGCAGGATCTGGGCGACGCGCTGTCCGCAGGGCTGAAACGCCTCCTCGTAGGCGCGCATGAGGTGACTCTGACCCACGGCGGCGGCGGCCTGCTTGAGCGGCAGGTCGCGGGGGCGTTCCGTGAGCCCCAGCGCCTCCATCCCCGCCAGGATGGCCCCCGAGGAGACCAGGATCACCTCCAGGCCCCGCCCCCGGAGCCCGGCGAGGGCCGTGGCCAGCCCGCCGATCATCGGCCGGTCGAGGCTGACCCCCCCGCGGGAGAGTACGGCCGACCCCACCTTCACGACCACGCGCTTCGGGTGCGCCAGCCACTCCTGGCGATCAGCGGGAGGCGATGCTTTGCGCGAGGTCATGGGATTTTCGCTGCACCGCCCGGAGCATCGCGGCGATCTCCTCCACGAGGGCCGGGATCCCCTCGCCGGTCAGCGCGGAGATGGGGACGAGACGGATCCCGCGCGAGGCGCACAGGGCGGAGAGCCGCGCGAGTCCTTCGGCGTGGGGGAGATCCACCTTGTTGCCGGCAGCAATCCGTGGCAGGCGCAGGAGGGCGCGATCGTAGGCAGCCAGCTCCCCCTCGACCGTCGTGAGGGCCGCCACGGGGTCGCCGCCCGCCTCCGACACGTCCACCACCTGCACCAGCAGGCGGGTGCGTTCGACGTGGCGCAGGAATCGAATGCCCAGGCCGGCTCCGCCCGCGGCCCCTTCAATCAGGCCGGGGATATCGGCCACCACGAAGCCGCCGAAAGGGGGGATGTCCACGACGCCCAGCTTGGGGGTGAGGGTGGTGAAAGGGTAGGCGGCAATCTTGGGGCGCGCGGCTGAAAAGGACGCCAGGAGGGACGACTTGCCTGCGTTGGGCAGGCCCACCAAGCCGACGTCGGCGATCAGCTTGAGCTCGAGGAGGATGGTCCGGACCTCGCCGGGGGTCCCTGGCTCGGCAATGCGGGGGGCCTGCCGTGTCGAGGTGGCGAAGCGGGCATTGCCCCTGCCGCCCCTGCCGCCCCGGGCCACCCGGGCCCGCTCTCCCTCCTCCACGAGGTCCGCCAGGACCTCGCCCGTGTCGGCGTCCCGGACCACGGTGCCCAGGGGAACCTTGAGGACGACGTCGTAGCCGGCGGCGCCGTGCTGATCCTTGCCGCGCCCGTGTTCGCCGCGTTGGCCGCGGTAGAGTTGCTGGTACTTCTGGTCGATCAGGGTCTGGTAGGATCGGCTCGCTTCGATAGAGATGCTCCCCCCGTCCCCGCCATCCCCGCCGTTGGGACCGCCGCGCGGCACGTACTTTTCGCGGCGGAAACTCACGCAGCCCCGACCGCCGTCTCCTGCCCGCACGACAATGCGGGCGGTGTCAACGAACATGGCGAATTTCGGATTGCGGATTTCGGCTTTTCATTCCGCATTCCACAATCCGCATTCCCCTATGGCCTTAGCCGGCGGGCAGGATGGAGACGAACCGGTTGCCGCCGCGGTGCTCGATGCGGACGACGCCGGGCACTCTGGCGAAGAGGGTGTCGTCGCCGCCGATACCCACGTTCTTCCCCGGCTTGAACCTCGTCCCCCGCTGGCGGACGATGATGCTCCCTCCGGTCACCGCCTGACCGGCGAAGGCCTTCATCCCCAGCCGGCGACCTGCGCTGTCCCGGCCGTTGCGCGAACTGCCCACGCCTTTCTTGTGTGCCATGCTGTCCTCTTCTATTTCTCCCATCCAGGCGCGCCGACGCTACTGTGACTGACTCAGTAATGGCTTGCCAGGAAGCCCGCTCGGGCTGAGCGTGTCGAAGCCCGGGTTCCGCACTCTTCGACAGGGTGAGCGGAATTGTAAAGGACTTTTGGAGTCACCACGCTAGACGACGATCTCCGAGATCCGCACCTTGGTCAACTCCTGCCGGTGCCCGGTCTTGCGGCGGTACTTCTTCCGCCGCTTGAACTTGAACACGTCGATTTTCTCCCCCCGGGTCTGGGCCACGATCTGCGAGATCACCCGGGCGCCGGACAGGGTCGGCTTCCCGACCTTGACCGTGGCTCCGTCCGAGACCAGGAGAACCCGGTCCAGCTCCACCTGGCTGCCGACATCCCCCGGGATGCGCTCCAGCGCCACGACCGCTCCGGGCTCCACCCGGTATTGTTTTCCCCCCGATTCAATGATTGCGTACACCGGCACTCCTTCCCCTCAGGCTCGGTACTCAATCACGAAGGTTGAGCAGAGTCGTCAATCCGCAATCCGAAATAGTACACGTGGTGCCCTGAAAAAACGACCCCGCCTCGTGTCGAGACGGGGAGTCTTCTATAACATGGGGGTCCGGGAGTGTCAAGCTTTTCCGGACCTCGCGGCGATGTCAACTGGTCAAGCTGTCAAGTGGTCGAGCGGTAGAGACCCGCATCGCTCTTACCGCCAGGAGTGGCGGCGTGCCGGGGTCTCTTGCATTCCATGCGGGCTTCGCATCTCCGATCTCACCGCCGACGATGTCCCGCGCATTCGGGCCTTGATGCGAAAGTATCACGAACGGCCCATGGACCTCGCCGACGCGGCCCCCGTCCGCGTCGCCGAACGCGAGCGCCTGCGAGCGGTCTTCACCCTGGATCATCGAGACTTCAGAATCTACCGCGCCGCCCACGGGAAACCTTTCACCCTCATCCCTGACACCCTGTAATCCGGGACGCTGACGCTCACCCTTGCCTCGCTGCGCTCGACGCTTTGGAGGACTCTGGATCACGAGATGGTGTATGCGTGGGAGGGCACCTTTGGATCGTAGCTTGTCATTCTTGGCAACGTTCCGCATTCTGGATCCAGAAGGGCATGCGCTTCATGGCCTGCGGCAACGAGGTCACATGGCTGGTGGATTCCGGCCAGAAGGCGACGGCGAAGATCAAGGAAGCGATCCCGCGGTAGGAGGCAGAAGGCAGTAAGCAGAAGGCAGAGCGGGGGCGCCACATGACCGGTGCCCCCGTTTTTCTTTCCCGTTGCCCCTCACCATGGTAGACATCAACGTTGTCGCCTGCTTCGTGCGGCCGGGCTCCGCGCTACGGGGGTCCTCCCCCGATCCGGCTCCGCGGGCACCCCCTCCTGACGGAGGACACATCTTGATGCGCCCCGCGCTCGCGGGCGCCAACGTATACCAAGGCGGACTCGCGCGGCCTCCTGCGCCCCGCCGTGCGCGGGGGATGGCAGCCTGTGCCCTCCAGGGCTCTCTCCCATCCTTCCGGAGCGTCATCGGGGACGTTGCTTCCGAAACTGCTTTGTGATATCGTCCTCTGACCATGCCTCGCCAAGCCCGCCTGGATGCCCCGGGGGTCCTCCACCACGTGATGGTGCGCGGCCTCGAGCGC
>JACQVO010000207.1 GCA_016209725.1 Candidatus Methylomirabilota bacterium
CGCCACGTCCGGGGCCGGGGCGCCTGCATGGCCTTCCAGGATGTGCTCGATGATCCGCCGGAAGGCACGGGCCGTCTGCCCGCCCGCCTGGGTGATGAGGTGCGGCTTCCCCGCATCGCACGCCTCGACGATCTGGGGATCCAGGGGGATCTTCCCCAGGAACGGGACCCCCATCTCGCGCGCGAGGGCTTCCCCTCCACCCTCCTTGAAGATGGCGATCCGGGTACCGCATTCCGGGCAGGCAAAGCCGCTCATGTTCTCGATCACGCCGATCACCGACAGGCCGACCCGGTGACAGAATGTAACGCACCTCCGGACGTCGCTCAGGGCGACCTCCTGCGGTGTGGTGACAACGACGGCGCCGTCCGCGCCGTGGACCAGTTGGGCAATGGATAGGGGCTCGTCGCCGGTACCGGTGGGCGAATCCACCACCAGACAGTCCAGCTCTCCCCACTCCACCTGCGCCAGAAACTGCTTGATGAGCTTGTGCTTCATCGGTCCGCGCCAGATCACCGCCTCCCGGTCGCCAGGGAGGAGGAATCCGATGGACATCACCTTGAGGTTCTCGTTGAAGGAGACGGGAAGCAGCATCTCAGCGGGTCCGGGCAGGAGTGCCCCCTCCAGACCCAGAAGCTTCGGGATGCTGGGTCCGTGGATGTCGATGTCCAGCAGGCCCGTCCGGCGGCCGGCCGCCGCCAAGGACACGGCCAGATTCGCCGCCACGGTGCTCTTGCCGACTCCCCCCTTGCCGGAGAGGACCATGATCTTGTGAGCGATGAGGCGCATGCGGTGGAGGAGCTGCTCATCGGTCTTGTCCGTAGGCTCGGAAGCCCGATGCGGTGTGCCACCCAATGTTGCAGGTTCCATGGATCCCGGTTCCTTTCTTGTCCCTACAAGGTGGTCCTGCCGCGGCGTCCGGGCAGCATCGTGAGTGGAGGCTTTCCGGAGTCTTTCGCTCCCCTGGGGTTTGCCGGGGATGGTTCGATGTCCCCGAGTCCGCGGCCAAAGATCCGGGAATTGACCTTCCGGGCATAGGAGGAGAATTCGCGGGTGCCGCCCCCTTCGCTCACCACCCGGAGGACCTCCCGGGGCTGGGTGATCACGATCCCTGACAGCCAGGTGACCGGTGTGCCCGCACAGGCCTCCGGCAACAACGGGGTGGACGGGCCCAGAAGAACCACCTCCCTGCATCCCATCGCGGCGTGAAGCAGGGGATCCAGGCTGCCGTTGATCAGTGTCGTCGAGCTGATCAGGGCCACGCTACACGCCGGCAAGAGCGCGGAGGCTCGTTCGGCCGGCTCCACTCCTGGCGCCATCCCGGAAGTTCGCTCGAAGATGATGAGGGACGCGACCCGGTCCTCGATCCGGGGGACCAGCGGCCCGAAGAAACCGACCATGCCGACGCGGTCATCCGGCCGCAGGGCCAGGGCGTCGAGGATGTCGCCCTCAGCGCAGTTCGTCCGGCCACGCCCCCAGGCGAGCGCATTGGCCGTGGCCAGGCCCAGCGCCCGCTGCAGGGGGTTGGAAGAGAGGAGATACACCAGCAACTCGTCGGCATTGCGGCCGGCCAGCGGACGCTCGCCAGACAGGGGAGAACAACCGCTCGGCAGATCCTCCCGGAAGGTATAGGCCACACCGGCCCGCCCGGACTCCAGCAGGACCGCCGTGTAGCCCAGGCCGATGCGCACATCGGCGATGCGGATGGACTTCGCCTCCGCACCGAGGAGACGCGTGATCTCTTCGGTAATCACCGGCGGCTCTCCAGCGCCGTTCGGGTCTCCCGCCAGAGCGCACGGACGGCCCGGGCGGTGACCCCGTCTCCCAGTTCCAGGAGACTCTTCCCCTGCGCCTGGGCTTCGCTGAACCGCCGGTCATAGGGAATGCTGCCCACCACGGATATGCCGCGCATCCGGCACCACCCGTTCATGGCTGCAGTCACCTCGGCGTTCAGGTCCGCCTTGTTGATGCAGACGAGCATCGGAATCCCAAAATGGACAGCCAATCCTGCCAGTCGCTCGATGTCATGCTTTCCGGACAGGGTGGCTTCGGCGACACCCAACACCATCGAGGCCCCCGCCATCGAGGCGATCACGGGGCACCCGATCCCGGGAGCGCCGTCAACGATCACCAGATCCAGGCTTCGTGCCTCGGCGATGTCCCTGGCACCGTTCCGAACGATGGTGACCAGCTTTCCGGAGTTTTCCCCGGCGGGCCCCAATCGGGCATGCACCAGGGGCCCGTGCCGCGTCTCCGAGACGTACCACTCCCCGCTGACAGCCGGCGCCAGCTCGACGGCCTGCGCGGGACACACATGGACGCAGACCCCGCATCCCTCGCAGGCGATCGGATCCACGCGGTAGGTCTTCCCCACGACCTGGGTGGCGGGCCCGTCGAACCGAACCGCGTCGAATCTGCAATAGACTGCGCACTCCCCGCACGCAGCGCATCGGTCCGGCAGGATGTACGCCTGCTTTCCTCCGCGGAACTCCTCCCGCTGGAGCATCCGCGGGGCCAACACCAGGTGCAGGTCCGCCGCATCCACATCGCAGTCCGCCAGGACCTTCCGGTCCGCAAGCGCCGCCAGGCAGGCCACCAGACTGGTCTTGCCCGTACCGCCCTTTCCGCTCAGGACGACGATTTCCTTCACACGAGCGCCTCGTGGCGCATCCTCCCAAAGAGCGCCCGCATCCAGCCCGCGTAGGCCGGGACGGTCCGGATCGCCAGTTCGCCGCGCGCGTAGGTCTCGGCGATCCGCCGATCCTCCGGGATCTCGAGGAGAATCGGGATGCCCACCCGGTCGCAGTATGGCCGTAGCTCACGCCCTCCTGGGTTCGCCCGGTTGATCAGGACGGCGTGGGGAATTTTCACCTGCCGGACCGTCTCCACCGCCAACCGGAGATCGTGAAGGCCGAAGGGCGTCGGCTCCGCAACCAGGAGGACGAAGTCCGCGTCGCGGATCGTCTCCACCACGGGGCAGGAGGTCCCCGGCGGGGCGTCCAGGATCGCGATCCCGGTCTGCGGGAGATGCGTTTTCACGGCGCGGATGAGTGGCGGGACCCTGGCCTGGCCGATGCGAAGTCGGCCCTGCACGAATCGCACCGCACCCGCTGGCCCCCATTCGACCTCGCCGACTACCCGAGGCACCTCGCGGATGGCCCCGTCAGGGCAGACCAGGCTGCACCCGCCGCAGCCGTGGCACAGGTCGGAAAAGGTCAGCACGGCATTCCCCAGGCAGACGACGGCGCTGTACTGGCAGAATTCGCCACAGCGCCCGCAGCGCGTGCACAGCGTCTCGTTCACCTCGGGGACCGGGACCGAAACTGTCTCGCAGTGCGTGATCTCCGGCTTCAGGAAGATGTGGCCGTTCGGCGCCTCCACATCGCAGTCCAGGAAGGTGACGGGATGGTCGTCCTGGGCAAGGGCCACGGCCAAATTCGTGGCCACGATGGTCTTGCCCGTCCCTCCCTTGCCGCTGGCGATGGCGATCCGCATGAAGGCACCCGGTCAATTCCGGACGAGGCTGAGTGTGGGCGCAGACAGCAAAGCCTGCCGTCGCCCCCATTCAGGATGATACAACCCGTGACTGATCGCCCAGAGGCGGTCAGGGTTGGCGCGTCATCGCCGCCCCGCAGCCGGGGCACGCCATCTGGAAGCAGGGAACACCACGTTGGTGCGGCACCGTCTTCCCGCATTTCGGACAAACGCAGTTCCCGCCCGGCCCGGCGGCGAATCCGCCCTGCCGGCCCCGGCCACCCCCGCGTCCCATTCCTCGCCCTGTTCCTGGGCCTTGCCCCGTGGGCCCGGTCCCGTCTCCGCGTGGCATGGACTCTCCCTCCTCGGGCGACGACACTCCTGGATGCCCGCATGAATGACCGGGCGAGAGACAGGCCCTCCCCCGGCCGGCGACCTACTCCGCTTTGCTTTCCCCTTCGAGCTTCTCGATGCGCCGCCGCAATGTCTGAAGGGTGCGCTCCAGGGAGCCGGCCTGGGCCTTCAGCGTTTCGAGTTCCGTCTCTTCAATGGCCTCCGGCGGAACGGGAGCCGCGTATGGGTACGGCCCTCCCCAGGCCGACAGGCCCCATCCGGCCCGCATCCAGCCGGGAAGGCCGGTGGCATGGAACCAGTGGCGCCAGCCGCGACCACCACCTCGTCCCCCGTATCCTCCGCCCCAGATGCCTCGGCCCCCCATCGGGCTCATGAAGCCCGGCATCCCAAAACCGGCGCAGTAGCCGGCGCCCCGACCCGTCATCGGGCCAAGGCCCATCGGTCCAGTTCGATCTCCGCGTGGCATGGTCTTTCCCTCCTTTGTACCGTTCCGGCGGACGTCCGTCTCACCAGTGTCCCTGCACATCCGCCGCCGTTGCTTCTCGCAGGGCTCCCGCTTTGAACTGCTCCACCGCCTCCCGCACCGATCCTCCGGTCACCCCGGTATACACGCGGATGCCCGCCGCCTGGAGAGCCCGAAAGGCATTCGGCCCACAGTGGCCGGTCAGGACCACCTGCACCCCGTCCGCTGCCATCAGTCGCGCCGCCTGGATGCCCGCCCCCTGCCCGGCACTCACCCCCTCGCGGTTTTCCAGGTACCGGGCATTCCCGGTCTCTAGATCCACGACGAGAAAGTCTCTCGCCCGTCCGAACCGCAAATCCACCGGCGCGTTCATGTCGAAGCCGCTGGTCGTGATCGCGATCTTCATCGTCGTCACCCCCCACCCGGGCACTCTCGACCCGCTACCCGGTGTCCCACCCGCATGGTCCGCGACTACCCCGGTGCCGCTGCCGTCTGCCGCCACAGCCCGGCATCATCCAGCGGGCATCGGGCAGCCCTCCCGCCAGGTACGCCGCCAACACCTCATCCACGGGGCCGGCCGTCCAGGGGATCAGCGTGATGCCTGACCCAGCCAGCAATGCCACGAGCGGTCGAGAGATCGCCCCGCAGATGAGAACGTTCACCCCAAGTTGGGCGAGCTGCCTCGCCCGGCGGGTGGGAAACTCCTCCTGCAGAGTCTCGTGGTGTCGCGTCTGCTCCACGCCATTTTCCACATCCACCACCACCAGGCGCCTCGCCGCGTCGAACACGGGGGAAACGCGATCATTCCAGAAGGGAATCGCCACCCGCATGGTCCCGTCGCCTCCACACCGGAATAAAGCATCGGCTGTGCCAGCCGGCGGCAGTTCGGGGAAGTTCGGGAAAGATTCGGAAATCCTTGGGGTTATGGCGACGCGGAGGCAGGGAGGGAAGCGACTATCAGCCCGCGAGGTTGCGGATGCGCAACGAGAAAGACAATCCAGGGTTGCGTTCTTGCAGCCGAATCTACTGCCGGTCCGGCAGCGCGATCCCGAGCTGCTTCATCTTTCGCCAGAGCGTGGTCTTGTGGATCCCCAGCGCCTTCGCGGTTGCCAGGCGATTCCACTGGTGCTGTCTCAGGGCCTCATAGATGAAGCGGGCCTCGAGCTCGCGGAGATTTTGTATGTCCCCTGCCCGAGGAGCGGACTCGGACGGGCGCAGAGACTCCGGCAGGTGCTCCGGCTGGATGAGGCCTCCTGGACAGAGGATGAAGGCGTGCTCGATGATGTTCTCCAGCTCGCGGACGTTCCCCGGGAATTCATGGGTCATGAGGATCCGCAGCACCTCGGGGGAAACCCCGGTGATGTCTTTCTCCCGGAGACGGTTGAAGCGGGCGATGAAGTGGTCCGTGAGGAGCGGGATGTCCTCCCGCCGCTGCCGCAGCGGGGGTAGCGTGAGCGTGACGACGTTCACCCGGTAGTACAGGTCCTCCCGGAAGGTTCCCGCCTTCACG
>JACQVO010000027.1 GCA_016209725.1 Candidatus Methylomirabilota bacterium
GACCTGAACTACGACAACGCCGACGTGCAGAAGGCGATGCTGGACGCCATGCGGTTCTGGCTCGACAAGGGGCTGGACGGGTTCCGCTGCGACGCCGTCCCCTACCTCTTCGAGCGGGAGAGCACCAACTGCGAGAACCTCCCGGAGACCCATGCCTTCCTGCGGCGACTGCGGGCCACCCTGGACGCCGAGTACCGCGGCCGGACCCTGCTGGCCGAGGCCAACCAGTGGCCGAAGGACGTGCGGCCCTATTTCGGCGCCGGGGACGAGTTCCACATGGCCTTCCACTTCCCGCTGATGCCGCGAATGTTCATGGCAGTGCGCAGCGCCGACCGGCGGCCCATCACCGACATGTTCCTGCACACCCCCCCCATCCCGGAGAGCTGCCAGTGGTGCGTGTTCCTGCGGAACCACGACGAGCTGACCCTGGAGATGTGCACGGACCCGGAGCGGGATTACATGTACTACGCCTACGCCCAGGACCCGATGATGAAGCTGAACATCGGGATCCGTCGCCGCCTGGCGCCTCTGCTGGAGAATGACCGGGCCAAGATCCAACTCCTCCACAGCCTGCTGTTCACGCTGCCGGGAACCCCCATTATCTACTACGGGGACGAGATCGGCATGGGGGACAACATCCACCTGGGGGACCGGAACGGCGTGCGGACGCCCATGCAATGGTCGGCGGACAGAAACGCCGGTTTCTCCCGAGCGGACCCGGGGCAGTTGTACAGCCCCGTGATCGCCGATCCCGTGTATGGCTACCAGGCAGTCAATGTCGAGGGGCAACTCCGGACCCCGTCGTCATTACTCCACTGGATGCGACGCCTCATCGCCGTCCGCAAAACGTCGCAAGTCTTCGGGCGGGGGAGCCTCCGGTTCCTTACCCCCGCCAACACCCGGGTGCTGGCACATCTGCGGGAATACCGGGGCGAGACCGTCCTCGCGGTGCACAACCTTGCCGACTCCTCGGAGCCGGTGGAGTTGACCCTTCGCGAGTTTCGCGGGGCAATCCCCGTCGAGATGCTCGGCGAGTCGCGTTTCCCTCCCATCAACGAGCGCCCCTATTTCCTGAGCCTCGGGCCGTACGGGTTTTACTGGCTCCGGCTGCACCGACTCAGACCCCACGCGGAGACCTATGGCATCGAAGAGGCAGCCATCTGATTGGCAATCGGGCGACCTGGCAATCTGGCAACTTGGTACTCCCTGGTTGCCTGAGTGCCGGAGTGCCAGATTGCCGGGTGAGCCAGACGGGGTGACGAAGTGAAGGCGCTGCTCCTGACCCGGGAATATCCCCCGGAGGTGTACGGCGGGGCCGGTGTGCATGTGGACTATCTCTCCCGGGAGCTGGCGAAGCTGATCCCTGTCGAGGTCCGAACCTTCGGCGACCAGAACGTCCAGACCGCGAATTTCGCAGTGCAAGGCTTCCGGTTCGCTGAGGCAGGATTGGAGGGTGCCGCCGAGACATTCCTCCCCGCCCTCCAGGCCCTCCGGGTCTGTACGGGATTTCTCGCCCGCCCGATTGATGCCGATGTGGTCCACTGCCACACCTGGTATGCCCACTTTGGCGGGCTCCTGGCGAAAGCCCTCTACGGCATCCCGCTTGTGGTCACGGCGCACTCGCTGGAGCCATTGCGCCCGTGGAAGCGGGAGCAACTGGGTCGGGGCGCCGATCTGTCAGGCTGGATCGAGCGGGCGGCCCTGGAAGCGGCTGATGCCATCGTGGCCGTGTCCCGGGAGATGAAGGCGGATATCCTGCGCTTGTTCAAAGTCCAGCCCGAGAAGGTCCATGTCATCCACAATGGAATTGATACCGATGAGTACCGGCCGGGCTCCAGCCGCGGAGGCCTCGAGCGATACGGGATCGAGCCTCTGCGTCCCTATGTCCTCTGTGTGGGCCGCATCTCCCGGCAGAAGGGGATCCTCCACCTGGTCAACGCCATCCCGCACCTGGATCCGGCGGCGCAGGTCGTCCTCTGCGCGGCCAGCCCCGATTCGACGGATATCGCCAAGGAGGTCGAAGAGGCGGTGCGTGGGGTCGCGGCCACACGGGGTGGGATCGTCTGGGTCCGGCAGATGGTGGATCGGCCGACGGCCATCGAGTTGTACTCCCACGCCGCCGTCTTCTGCTGCCCATCCATCTACGAGCCCTTCGGCATCATCAACCTAGAGGCGATGGCCTGCGAAACACCGGTGGTGGCCAGCGCCGTGGGGGGCATCCCGGAAGTCGTGGTCCACGGGGAGACCGGCTTCTTGGTCCCGCTGGAGCAGCAGGCCGAGAGTCCCTTCGAGCCCGTCCATCCCGACCGATTCTCGCGCGACCTGGCCCGCGCCATCAACGTGCTCCTGGCCGATGCAGGTCTCCGCCAGACCATGGGCACGAAGGGTCGCCGGCGGGCCGAGGCCCTTTTCAGTTGGCGCGCCATCGCCCGACAGGTCCGCTCCCTGTACGAATCCCTAGTGCGCACATGACGGACGGGACACAGGTCGTTGTTTCACCGGCCAAGCGCGCTGCAGCATTTTCCTGCGGGGCCTGAAATCTTTTCGCATACCATCCGTGGAGCATGATGGCTTCCAAAACACGCACCCCGAAAAGCGCACCGCCTGCGGCGCGGCGCCCCCGGCGACGGCGGGGGGCGGTGCCACCTGACAGGCTGGTGACCCGGGCGGCCGCCGGTCTGCCCGCCTTCCTCCCCGCCCAGCGCTGGTTCGGCAGCAAGGCCCGAACCATCGCCGGGGTGACGCCGCTGGATCACGCGGTGGTCCCCGGGACGGCCGGAATCCTGGCCCTCTTTGATGTTGTCTTTGCGGATGCAGGGAGGGAGACCTACCTGGTCCCGGTCACCCCTGACGCCGGCGAGGCCCGGTTCGGCGATGCCATGGACGACCCCGCTGTATGCGCGGCCCTGGTGGAACTGATCCGAATTGGAGGATCGGTGTCGGGCCGCCGGGGAGCCTTCCGCTTCATTCCCACGGAGGCGCTAGCCGACATCCTGCCGGGACCCTCCGAAAAGGTGAACCGAGTCCGAACCGAGCAGAGCAACACTTCGGTCAGCTTCGATGGGAAGGCCATCCTGAAGCTGTTCCGCAAGCTGGAGCCGGGTCCAAACCCGGATTTCGAGATCACGGACTTCCTCACTCGACGGACCACCTTCCGCGGCGTTCCGCGCCTGGCGGGCTCGATCGTCTACATGACGGCAGGCGGAGAAGGGACGACACTAGCTGTCCTGCAAGAGTTCGTGCCGAACCAGGGAGATGCCTGGACGAGCACGCTCGGCCGGCTGGGGGAGTATTACGCGGTGGCCCTCGATGGAATGGCGGGGGAAGGGGGAAGCGGGCAGGCCTTCGCGCGGACCTTGGCCGACGCCGATGCGGAGGAGGCCCGGCGCCTGGGGAGCCTGACGGGCCGCCTCCACATGACCCTGGCATCCGCCACCTCGGACCCGGCCATCAACCCCGAGCCCATCGCAGCCGCTGACGTCGCGGCCTGGCAAGCGCGGATGCAGGACTACCTGGGGCGAGTGGTGGCTACGGTGGCGTCCTGCCTGGAGACCCTCCCGGCCCCGGACCGCGAGATGGCGCGGCAGGTCGTGGATCTGGCACCCCGCCTCCGGACCGAACTCGCAGCCGTGCAGATACTGGGCCAGGGGGTGACCAAGATCCGGGTCCATGGCGACTACCACTTGGGGCAGATCCTCAAGAGCGGGGACGGATTCATGATCCTCGACTTCGAGGGTGAACCTGCCCGCCCGCTGGAGGAACGGCGCGCCAAGCAATGCGCCCTCAAGGACGTGGCAGGGATGCTGCGTTCCTTCGACTACGCGGCGCACACCGGCCTGTTGGCCGCAGCCACGCCCGACGACATCGGCCTGGCTGACCGGCTGGCGCCCTGGGCGGAACGGTGGCTGACGACAGTCCGCGAGGCGTTCCTCAAGGGCTACTTGACCGAGACGTGGGAGGCCGGGGCCCCGTTCCTGCCCCGCGGGCAGGAGGCCCTTCGGGCGGCCCTCCGGGTGTTCGAACTGGACAAGGCGATTTACGAGCTGAACTACGAAATCAACCACCGACCGGCCTGGGTGCGGATTCCCCTGGAAGGTGTGCGGCGCACCATGGCTCCGGCACCGAAGCCCAGGGCGGCCCGGCTCCGGCCGGGCGAGGGACCGTTCACCTTCGTGGCCTGCGTTGAACTCCTGGAATTCGTTGGTGTCCGGGCGGAGAACGAACGGCAGCTCGCGGAGTTGATCGAGGAGGTCTCGCTGGATTCGATCTACTACCACACCCATGCGTTCTTCCTCCGGCACAAGTTCGTGGCCGGGGCGTACCCGAACGATTTCGCCACCTGGGCCGCCGTCCAGGTCCGCGACCGGGTCTTGGGAGAACGGCTGGCCATGGTGGATCCGGGGGAGTTCGCGAACCTGCAGACCCTCCGGGAGGAACTGGTCTCCGTCATCGACGACCACCTACGCCGCCTGCAGATCGTCCCCGGCGTCATCTTTGGGGAGCCCTTTGACTTCATCCAGTCCCGAATCGTCGAGATCGCGACGGGGACGCAGGTCCGGACCCTGCAGGAGTTCCGTGACGCCCTGCTGGAAGTGGATGTGAGTGCCATTTACTTCCACCTGGTCGAGTCGCGGATGCGCCTTGGCCGGGGACAGAACGACTTCGCCGCCTGGCTCGATCGCGGTCTCGACTTGCCGGAGCTGGCGGCGAGAGTCCGCGCCGTGGACCCATACGCCGGCAGCCTGGAGCGGACCCGGGCCAGGCTGATCCAGCTCTGCGATGAGGCCCTGGCGGAAGGAGCGGGCGAGTGACCCCCACCCGCTTGGAGGATTACCGGGAGGTCGCCCCCAAGGGGACGATCGATCTCTTGCTGCGGCTGGCTGAGCGCCTCCAGGGGCGGCGGTTCCTCCACGTGAGTAGCGGCCGCTACGGCGGAGGAGCCTCCGAGATCCTGAACCGTCTGGTTCCCATGATGCAAGACCTGGGGATCGAGGCGGCCTGGGAAGTGATCGTGGGAGACCCGGACTTCTACGCAACCGTCCGGGCCCTGGATCTGGCCGTGGCAGGGCAGGAGGTGCCCGTGACCGAGGCCATGCTGCGCTCCTACGGGGAGACCGCGGCCCTGAACGCCACCAAGTTCTCCCTGGAGGCGGATCTCGCCATGGCCCATGATCTGGCGCCCCTTCCCCTGGCTCGGCACCGGCCGGGGCGGGGACGCTGGGTGTGGCGCTCTCACGCGGATCTGTCCGGCACGCCCCGGCGGGTGTGGTACCTGCTGCGCCGAGACATCGAACGCTACGACGCCGCCGTTTTTTCCCTGCCGAAGTTCGCTCAGCGCCTGCGCATCCCGGCCCTCATCATCCACCCTTCGGTGGATCCCCTGAGCGAGAAGAACCGCGACCTGAGCCGGCGGGAAATCCAGCAGGTCCTGGATCGCCTGGGAATCCCCCGGGACAAACCGATTCTGCTCCAGGTGGCGCCATACGCGAAGTCCAAGGACCCGATCGGCGTGATCCAGGCCTATCGCCTGGCCAAGAAGTACGTGGACTGCCGCCTGGTCCTGGCCGG
Organism: Candidatus Methylomirabilota bacterium; assembly: GCA_016209725.1. Classification (GTDB taxonomy): domain Bacteria; phylum Methylomirabilota; class Methylomirabilia; order Methylomirabilales; family 2-02-FULL-66-22; genus 2-02-FULL-66-22. Next base: position 5,569 of record JACQVO010000027.1, read on the forward strand.
AGGCGGAGCGGCCGACAACCCGGAGGGGAGCGCGGTCCTGGCGGAGGCGCGGGAGGCGGCAAGCCGGGACCCAGACCTCCATCCTCTCGTCCTCCCCCCGGACGCCGCCTTGGAGATCAACGCCCTTCAGCACGCCGCAGCCATCCTGGTGCATAAGCCGCTCCAGGAGGATTTCGGCCTGGGAGTGGCCGAGGCCATGTGGAAGGGTAAGCCGGTCATCGGGAGTTTCGCCGGGGGTATCCCGACGCAGGTGATCTTCGAAGTGACGGGCTATACGGTCAACTCCGCCGAAGGAGCGGCGTTCCGCATGCGGCAGCTCCTCCAGAACCCGGACCTCATGGCCCGGCTGGGCGGCGCCGCTCGGGAATATGTTCGGAGAAACTTCCTCATCACCAGGCACCTGGGCGATTACCTGGCGCTCCTGGCCAGCCTCACTGGGTAGGGACGGGGGCGGAATATGGCGGACGGCGTCCAGATCGAGGGTCTGATTGCTGCGGAGCGTCTGGCGGCCTTAGACGCCACGGGACCGGTGGAGCTTCTGGTGGGCGTTCCCACCCTGAATCATGCACGCTCCGTCGCTCGCGTCGTGGAGAACGTGGTGGCCGGCCTGGCGAAGCAGGCTCCCGCTCCGAAAGCCGTGGTCTTGGTGGCGGATGCCGGATCCCGGGACGGCACCCTGGAGTCGATTCGGAGTTGGAGGGAGACCGCCCGCTCTGACCCCGCGGTCCACGATGTCCGGCTCATGGGTCCGCCCAACCGGGGGCGGGCAATTCTGGCCATCCTGACGGTGGCGCAGCGTCTCAGGGCCCACGCTTGTGGCCTCGTGGACGCCGATCTGATCAGTGTGACGCCCGTCTGGATCGGTCAATTGCTTCTCCCGGTGATCCGGGGAGAAGCCGACTTTGTCTCTCCGGTCTATAGCCGGACGGTGTCAGAGGGGACCCTGACGACGAACCTGTTGGCCCCCATGACCCAGGCCCTGTACGGAAGGCGACTCCAACATCCGTTGGGGGGATGCGTGGGGCTATCCGAAGACCTCGTTGGCCGGTACCTCCAGGCTGACATCTGGACGAGTGAGTTGGCCGCGCACGGGGTGGATCTCTGGTTGGCGACGGAGGCCTTGGTCTCCGGAGCCAGGGTGATGGAGACGCACCTGGGACGCAAGATCGTGGAACCCCCGCCGGGACAGCCGGACCTCGCGACCACGGTGGCCCGAGTCGTGGGGCCGCTCTTCCGTCTGATGGAGAAGTATCACGAGGCCTGGGAGGACATCAGGGGAAGTGTGGGCGTACCTCTGATTGGGCACCCGGCCGCTTTCCTCGGAGAGCCCGGAGAACCGCAGGGAGAACGGATGGTCCGCGCCTTCAGACTGGGGCTGAAAGACCTCCTCCCGGTGTGGGAGCAGATCATGCCCGAAGAGACGCTGGCCCGCCTTTACCCGCTGGGTCTCCTGGCCGTGGACGAATTCCGGTTCCCGGTCCCGACCTGGGCCAGGGTCGTCTCCGACTTCGCCCTGGCCTACCATGCTCGGCGCCTGCCCCGGGATCACCTGCTGCGAGCCTTGACGCCGCTGTATCTCGGGCGTGTAGCGGCATTCCTCCTGGAGGCGCGAGGAACGCCTCCATCCCGGTTTCCCCAGATGATGGAGGCCATTGGCCAGGCCTTCGAGGTCGAGAGAGAATTCCTCCGGGCCAGATGGAGGTAGGCGATGCGTGAAACATGGACTGATGTCCTGGTGAGCTCGTTCCGGGAAGTAATGCAGCGGCTCACCGCGGTGGCGCCCCGATTGCTGGCGCTGCTGACGCTGCTCCTCGTGGGGTGGGTCCTGGCAGCCGTCTCCCGCCGCCTGATGGTCCGCGTCCTCGATGCCGCTGACTTCGACGGGCGGTGTGGGCGCTGGGGACTCACGGCCAGTCTCGTCCGCGGCGGCGTTCGGCAGCGCCCAACCGCGCTGGTTGGTCGACTGGTCTTCTGGATGATCTTCCTGGTAGCCGTTCTGATGGGCATTGAGGCGCTGGAGATGCCGGCGACGGCCGGACTGGTTGCCGTCGTCCTCCGGTTCCTACCCAACCTGATCGTCGCGGCACTGGTGATGTTGATCGGCTGGCTCTTGGCCAATTTCCTGGCGCAAGCAGCCTTGATCGGCGCGGTCAACGCCCAGGTGGCGGGGGCGCCTCTCATCGCCGGCGCCGTGCGCTGGCTGGTCCTGGTGTTCGCAGGGGCGGCAGCGCTCACGCAGCTCGGCATCGCCCGGGAGATGGTCCTCCTGGCCTTCGGCATCGCCTTTGGGGGATCCGTCCTGGCTCTGGCCTTGGCCTTCGGCCTGGGCGGGAAGGACCTGGCCCGGGAGATCCTGGAGAGTCGCCTCCGGAAGCAGGACGAGGACGATGACCGCGTGACCCACGTGTGAGGTCGGGGCGGATCGGCCATCCTCGGCTGCCACCCCCTGGATGCCTGCCCTGCCCGCAGCTTGGACGGACGCGGAGACAGCGAGAGATCCCTCGGGGGCGACATCGCCCCAGAGCGAACGAGGGGAGGATTCGTGCGACCCGTCGGAACAGAACCCTTTCTGTTTTACACCACGGCCCACATCGTGGAACTCACCGGGCGCACGGCCCGGACGCTGCCCGAGCTGCGGGACCGCATCCGGGAGGTGACGGGCTCGAGCATCTTCCACCATACCTTCGGCGCCCTGCAGGACCGGCCCTTCGCCGCCCACCGGTACACCAGCGACTTCGCCCGGTGGACTTCCGAGGTCTTGCAGGACTGGCCGGTGGCCGAGCGACTGGCATTCATGGATCCCACCGAGTTCCCCTCGATCCGGGAGCTGCGGGAGCGGATCCTCCAGGTGATTGACGACCGCCTGATCGAGGAGGGGGAGACGGTGCCAGCGCCGCCGGGGCGGGAGTTCCATTTCAGCCAAACCATCAGCGTGATCTACCCCGTCGGCCAGGAGGCCCGGACGCTGCCCGAGTTGGTGACCGGGATCCGCCGGGCCAGCGCCCGCAGTCTGTTCTTTCACCTGGTCGAGGCGCGCCTCCGGATCGGGCGTTGCACCAATGACTTGTCCTGCTGGTTGTCGGACAGCCTGGGCGCCCCGGATCTGGCCAGACGCCTGGACCAGCTCGACCTCCTCGTCACCTCGACGGAAGACCTCCGGCAGCAGGTCCTGGCCGTCCTGGAGGCGCCGGCGTGAATCCGCCCAGCCTCCGACTGGACGATTACATTCCTGTGGTCGGTATCGCCGCCATCGAGGAGATCCGGGGGCTGGCTCGGCGGCTGGAGGGACGGCGCGTCCTGATGGTGAACTCCACGGCGGTGGGCGGGGGGGTGGCGGAACTCCTCAACCGCCTGATCCCCCTCCTGGGCGATCTGGGGCTCCCGACCCGCTGGGAGGTCATCCGGGGCGACGACGCGTTCTTCGGCGTCACGAAGCACATCCACAACGCGCTGCATGGCAGCCGGGTCGAGATTGCGAAATCCATGCTCGACGTGTTCGAGGAGGTCAACCGGGCAAACGCCAGGGCCCTGGACCTGACCTCCGACCTGGTGGTGATTCACGATCCCCAACCGCTGCCCCTCATCGCAGCTCGGGAGAACGGGGGCGGCCGCTGGGTCTGGCGCTGCCACGTGGATATCTCGCGCCCCCAACCCGACGTCTGGGCCTTCCTGCGCCACTACGTGGTTCAGTACGACGGCTCGGTTTTCTCCGCCCCGGAGTTCTCACAAGTCCTGCCCATCACCCAGTACATGATCCACCCGTCCATCGATCCCCTGGCGGCGAAGAACCGCCAGATGGGTCGGGGTGAAATCGAGGACGTCCTCGCGCACTTGGGGATTCGGGATGATCGGCCCATTGTCACCCAGGTGTCCCGTTTCGACCGGTTGAAGGACCCGGTCGGGGTCATCCAGGCCTATCGGCTGGCCCGGCGGACCGTGGACTGCCAGCTCATCCTGGCGGGCGGCTGGGCCACGGATGACCCGGAGGGGGCGGCGGTCCTGGAGGAGGTGCGACGCGCGGCCGATGGGGAGCCCCTCATCCACATCCTGGAACTCCCCCCGTTCAGCGACCGGGAGATCAACGCCCTGCAGCGTGCCTCGACTGTGATCATTCAGAAATCGCTTCGGGAGGGCTTTGGCCTGACCGTCACCGAAGCCCTCTGGAAGAGGCGGCCGGTCATCGCCTCGGCCGTGGGCGGTATCCCGCTGCAGGTCGTGCACAACCTTACCGGGCTCCTGGTCCACTCCGTCGAGGGAACGGCGCACCGCATTCGGTCCCTCCTCCGGGATCCCGCCTTCGCCCGGCGCCTGGGGGACAACGGTCACGAGTACGTGAAGACCCGGTTCCTCACCACTGGAAACCTGCGGAGCTGGCTGGCCCTGGCCATCTCCCTCCTGCATCCTGGCGAGCGGATCATCCGGCTGACGTGATCCCTGGCCGCATTGAACGCGCGGTCGGGGCAGACAGTCTGACGCTGAACGCCCGGACTCCCTGGAGCACGCAAAGGAGGGGGTTCCCCGATGTCCCCGCGCCATTGGCATTCCCACCCGCTGCTCGGCGGGGCTTCGTGAAGGATGGCGTGCGCATGGGGCGCTGTACCTGCGACGGGAGGTCCCCCTAGCCTCCAAATATGCTTGACGCAACCGCCCACGCCCCTTATTTTCCTCCGAAGAGGGGAGTAGGTCACCCACGGTCTGGTGAGGCCGTCAGGACGAACCCGCCAGCGGCGGGATCCGGTCCACCAGCGGGGACCCGATGGTCCACGGATCGAGACCTCTTGCGCCAGACAGGTGCAAGAGGTCTTCATTTTTGCCGCCAACCCCGGGGCAGGTTCGACGGGAGACGGGAGGGACCCCATGAGTCGGGCAGGCAGGTACCCACCGACACAGAGGGCGCAAGCCGCCCTCATCCTGGCGGAGCTGGAGTCCGTCCGGGCTCGCCTGGCTGTCCTCGAACGGGGGAGCGCCCGGCGGGAGCAGCCGCAACTCACCGGTGACAACACCCCCAGTTCCGACACCCTGGATACCATTCAGGAGGGGATGGCCAAGGAGGAGGAACTCCTCACGCGCCAGGCCCTGATGGAGCGGCTCAAGGTGCTGGCGAGGGCCGAGGAGAAGATCCGGGAGGGAACCTACGGCATCTGCGAGGCGTGCGGCCGCGCGATCCCGACTGCCCGCCTCCGGGCCGTACCGGAGGCGGTGCGCTGCGTTTCATGCGCAGAACAAGACGATCAGCCTACCCTTCCGAGCGCGGGAAGGCGGATGCCTCGGCGTGGATGAGGCCCAGTCGGTGTGGCGAACGATTCGGACTGTCGCCGGCCTGATCCTCATCGGGCTGGGGCTCCTCGGCCTGCTGCTCCCGGTCATCCCCGGCATCCCGCTGCTGATCGCGGGCGTGGCCCTGGTGGGCACCAGTCATCCGTGGGTCCGGCCAACGATCGCGCGCCTTCGGGTGTGGCGCGGCAAGTGGAGGAGATCTCGAATCATCCCTCCCGTGCGGCGCCGCCGCTGAACGAGATCTGCAATCTGCTTGTCTGGCCACGGAAGGGGCGAATGATACGCATTGACCTCTTTCCCTTTCAGCACTACTGGTGGTTGTACGCGGGCTTCACGGCCTTCGTGTTGCTCCTCCTCGCTCTCGATCTTGGCGTCTTCCACCGGGATGCCCATGAGGTCCGCTTTCGCGAGGCGGCCGCCTGGAGTGCCGTGTGGGTGAGTCTGGCGCTCGCCTTCGCCTATGGTTTGTACCGATACGCCCTGTGGAAGTTCCCTCAGGATCCCCGACTCGCCGGATGGCCCGGCTTCGACCCGACGGCCGCTGCCCGGGACATCGCCCTGGAGTTCCTGACCGGGTACATCGTCGAGTATTCCCTCTCGGTGGACAATATCTTCATCTTCGTCCTGGTCCTCGGCTACTTCGCCATTCCGGCCCAGTACCAGCACCGTGTTCTCTTCTACGGGATCCTCGGGGCACTCGCCTTCCGGGCGGTGTTCATCGCCCTCGGCTCCGTGCTCATGCAGATCCACTGGATCGTTCTGCTGTTCGGGGCTTTCTTGATCTTCACCGGGATCAAGATGATGTTTGCGCCAGAGAAGGGCCTGGAGCCGGAGAAGAACCCGGCCATCCGGCTGTTCCGGAGGTTCGTCCCCGTCACGCCGGACCTCCATAACCAGCGCTTCTTCGTCCGGCTGAATGGCGCGCTGCACGCCACGCCGTTGTTCATCACCCTGCTCTTCGTGGAAGTGACGGATATCATCTTCGCCGTGGACTCGGTCCCCGCCATCTACGCCCTCACCGATGAGCCGCTGGTCGTCTTTACCTCCAATGTCTTCGCCATCCTGGGGCTCCGGGCCATGTACTTCATGCTGGCCGGGGCCGTGGACAAGTTTCACATGCTCAAGTACGGCCTGTCGGCGGTCCTGATCTTCGTCGGGCTCAAGATGGCGTGGTTGAATCGCTGGTACGGGGGAAAGTTCCCCATCGGCTACTCCCTGGTCTTCATCGGCAGCGTGATCGCCGCCTCGATCATGCTGTCCCTTCTGATCCCGAAGCGACGAGCGGCGGTCGGCCGCCGGCCGGTGGCCGTGATGCCAAAGGCCGACGAGGCCGTGGGAGGCCTCGGGCCCAAGACGGTCTCACGGTCCGAAAGCTCGAAGTCCTCTGCCCCACCGCGGTAGACGGACACGACGAAAAGGCAACGGGGGCAGCCCAGGAGATCTCGACCGGCCTCAACAGGTGAGGGAACGCCATGCGCGACGCTGTGACGGAATGCGACCTGCCAGGGATCGGACGGAAGTACACCTTCACGGCTGAGGGTGGCGAGCAGCTCGCCATCGTCGTCCATCAGACCGGAACGCGAGAGCTGTTCATTTTCCCTCGGGGAGCGGAGGAGCCCTGCGGTGTCATCGCCTTCGAAGACGACGAGGCGCGCCAGATCGGGGCCATCATCAGTGGGGCGTACTACAAGCCGAAGATCTTGGAGGACCTGGAGGTGAGCCTCCAGGGGATCGCCATCGAGTGGTTCCGGATCGGCCCGGCGGCCCCGGCCCGGGGCAAGAGCATCGGCGAGCTGCAGATCCGCAAACGCACCGGGGTGAGCATCATCGACATCATCCGGGCGGGGCAGAGTCTGCCCAATCCTGGTCCCGAGACCGTACTGGAGGAGGGGGACACGCTGGTGGTGGCGGCCAGGCACGGACAGCTCGCCGCCTTCCGCGAGCTGGTGACGGGTAGGGGGTCGGGAAAGCCGATGCCATGACGACGCCTGTCCTGGAGCTGGGCCTGGTCTATGCGCTCCTTGCCCTCGCCGGTCTGCTCGCCCGGCGGCTCCGGACCTCGGCTGTGCCCTTCTTCGTCGCGACGGGTGTGCTGGCAGGCCCCCACGGTCTCAGCCTGAGCTCCCTGGACCTCCGCGTGGTGCACGATCCGGCGATCGTGGATTTCCTGGGGCGGATCGGTCTGCTCCTGCTCCTCCTCTTCGTCGGCCTCGAGCTGCCCGTCTCGCGGCTCCTGCAATCGGGGCAGCAGATCGTGGTGGGGGGGGTCACGTACGTCGCCCTGAACGCGGCACTCAGTGCCGCCTACGGGATGGTCCTGGGCTGGGGGCGTTTGGAGGTGCTGGCCATGCTGGGCATCATGTCCATCTCTTCCAGCGCCATCGTCGCTCGCATCCTGATCGACCTCCGCCGCACCGCGAACCCTGAGACCGAGCTGATCCTGGGGATCATCACCATCGAGGACGTCATCCTGGCCGTGTACTTGACGGCCCTCTCCGCGATCCTGCTGACCGGGACAATCGAACCGACACGCCTCCTGGCCGGAGCTGCCCTCTCGATCCTCTTCATCGCCGGGGTCGTCGCCGCGGGCCACGCGGGACGCCGTTTTTTGGATCGCGCCCTGGCGAACCTGCCCCAGGAGCTGTTCCTGCTCCTGGTGTTCGCCCTACTCCTGCTGGTGGCGGGCGGCGGAGAGCTCCTCCACGTGGCCGAGGCGGTGGGGGCGCTCTTGGTGGGACTGGTGCTGGCCGGCACGGTGCATCGCGAGGCCATCGAGGAGCGGCTCCTGCCGGTGCGGGATCTCACGGCGGCGGTCTTCTTCTTCGCCTTTGGGGCCTCCGTGCCTCCGGCCGAGTTGTGGGCCGCGGCGCTTCCTGCCAGCGGGGGTGCCGCCGTGACCGTGGTGGGGAGCTTCGCCGCCGGCCTGGCAGCGGGCTGGTGGGGTGGGCTCTCCTTCCGCGCTTCGTCCCGGCTCGGCACGACCATCCTGGCCCGGGGGGAGTTCTCCGTGATGGTGGCAGTGCTCGCCCGGCAGGGCGGGTTGGATGCCAGACTCCAGTCCTTTGCCGCCCTGTACGTCCTGATCCTGGCCCTGGCGTCGCCCTCGCTGGCGCGGCACGCCAACGACATCGCCGACGCCCTACGCAAGCTGGCCGACCGATTGCCGGGCCGCCGTCCGCCCCCACCGTCGGCCCCTCCGCCGTCTCATGAGTGGGCGGATAAGTCCGTGACGGGGGTAATGGAGGGTCGGGGGTCCAGACACGATGCCCCACGATCATTACGTACGCCAATCTCTTGAGCATGGTCGTGCAGCTTTGAGCACTCTCATCCCTTCCCTCCCCCGGGGGGAAGACCAAGAGCGCTTGTCGGTGGGCTTCTGAAGTGGAGCGTCTAGGGTGTGGAACGTCCGAATAGCTCGGCCGCCTGCCGTCTTCGAGCCTTCTGCAGTGCGTCTGGCGAGACGTCACGAAGCAGCAGGTGGAGCTGCGCGGCGGTGAGGGCCGGGGGGATCAGCACGTAATCCGCACCTTCTGCGTAGAGTTGCTCGGCTCCTGCCAGGGTGTCAGCAGTGACCACAACCCGCGCGGATGGAGCCAGCGCCCTGGCTAGCCGCAACAGTCGGAGGTTGGTGGTCCCCTTCAAGAACCAGTCGGAGATGCTCGACACCACCACGGCCGCCTTGTCCATGCCGGCATGGCGGAGCGTCTCGATGTTCCCAATGTCACCGTAGTGGCACTCCACTCCCTCAGCCTGCAAGCGCTGCAAGGTGTCGGGGTTGAAGTCAATCGCCACGATACGCCGCTTCATCGCCGGGAGCTCGCGTTCCAGGTGCTGCAGGAGGGAAAGCCCCTCACGTGAGGAGCCGAGAAGGAACACGTCGCGTTCCCCGCGAGTCACATCCGATCTCTCTTCCCGCCGGTCGTGTGTCGTTGCGCCAAACCACCGCGGAACTCCGATCACGGCGAGGAATCGCGCAACCGCGCTAGCCAGTTGGTGGTTGAAGAGGATTCCGTAGGTAGAAATGACCGACGTGATTAGAAGTGTGTAGAGGACCAACGATTCGACGCCAGAACTCACATGCTGGTAGCCGGATCCCAGGGTGACGATTACCAGCGAGAACTCGCTTATCTGAGCGAGGTTGATGGCGACGACGCCGGCCGTCCGGGTGTCGAGCCTCAGGCACGCGAAGATCGGGAACATCGCGAGGAACCGACTCAACACGACGAAGACCGCCGTCCCGAGCGAGACCAGCAGGAGGTGCACCGAGGGCTCGGGGATCTTGAGCCCGAGCGCGACGAAGAAGAGCGTGATGAAGAAGTCACGGACTCCGGAGAGACGCGAGATCACCTCGGTTCCGTAGGGAAAAGCCGCGATGGCCATGCCGGCGATGAGCGCACCCATCTCCTTTGACAGACCGGCCCAGCCGGCAGCACCCGCCACCAGAAAGCACCAGGCGACGGAGGTAATCAGCATCAACTCGACGGAGGTCGCGATGGCGCGGAAGAGGGCCGGCAGCACAAACCGCGAAAGCATCGCCGCGGCCGCGACAAGCCCAGCGCCGGCCGCCACGGACCGGAGCAGCGGAGCGGGCTGCAGGTGCTGAAGGCTGGGCTGCAGCGCGAGGAAAACGATTGCCCATACGTCTTGGATAACGAGAATGCCGAGCGTGACTCGACCCCCGAACGTGTTCATCTCGAACTTGTCGAAGAGCAGTTTGACCACGATAAGCGTGGAAGAGAGGCTCAGGGCCACGGCCAGGTACAGCCGGTCCATGGGGCCTCCGGTGGAGGCGGCGACTCCCCCGAATGCCAGCCACGCGAATCCCGCGCAGATCGGGAATTGGAGCAGCCCAGTCACAGCAATGGTGCGTCCTGCTTGGGCCAAACGGGGAAGGTTGATCTCCAGGCCGATGATGAAGAGGAGGAGGATCAACCCGATTTCCGAGATGAGATCAATACTCGCTTCGTCGGCAATCACGCCAAAGCCGACGTGCGCTCCGAGTACGGCCCCGCCAAGGATGTACCCGAGAATGAGTGGCTGGCGTACCCGGCGGGCGATGTGGGCAAAGACGGCGGCCACAATGATGCTGAGGCTGATGGCGCCGAGAACGTCGTGATCCATCGGTCTCCTCGCCTGCCGGGCAATGGTCGACAGGCCCCTGCCTGGCCTCAGGGGGCAACCCCTCAAGATGTCGTCGCGCCCCTATCCCCCGTCGCAAGCGCCTCAAGAAAGCGGGCCGCCCGGCGGAGCCAGGAAGGAGCGAATAGCGCACCGATGACCATCGCTGCCAGGGCGATCGGCATGACGAAAATCAGGCCATCCAACAGCGTGACGCCTGTCAGCGCCCAAAACCGCCAACTCCGGATTCGAGCCCGCATGTTTGGAAGCCCCGTCTCGACACCGGGGAACGACGAAGGTCCGCTCGTGCTGAAACAGGGAAACCCCTCCCCCGAACCGCCGGCCTCCATCTGGCGGGCCGCGGGCCGATCCATCCCCGCAGGACTTGCCAGGGGAGAGACGAGATCGCTTCCCACCCAAGGCGCAGTCACGAATACCTTGAAGGCGCCGACCGCCTGCATTCGCGAGGCGGCTGCCTCGTCCCGGGCAGTGACGAAGACCTGGGCCGTAGGAGAGAGCAATCTCAAGACACGAACCATTTCCACGGGATCGATCGCTCGCCGAGTCCGGTCATCCAAGAAGAGGGCAATGCTCCTGGCCCGATGGATTCCGGCCTCCCGCAGCATGGAGGGATCTGAGAGATCGCCGCAAATCGAACCCAGGCCGGTCGATTTCAGGCGGTCAACAACCGTCGAGTCCGGATCCACCACGGTAATCCGATTGAGGAGAGATGGAGCCTCGGCCCGGACGTGGTCTAACAACGCCCGGACATCGTCGGAGAATCCCAGGACGAAAACGTCTGGCTCGAGGTGAAAAGTATGAGGCATCGCACGACGCTCCTGTTGTGGAGAGACCGCCAAGACACGCAGTCTTCTGTCTCAGGGGGAGCGGGGCGACGGTCAGTGGTCTTCGGGACTCGTGGAGGAACGGTCACAGGAGGGGCTGGAGGTGCGGCGGGGGAGAAGCTCTTCCCGGCGGGGCTCGGGAAGGGGTCCTCGCCAGGGCCCTTTCTCCGGAGATTGGGGCACGATCAGGCGGTCGAATTGCCTGCGGTCTGGAAGAAAATCCGCGGCAAAGGCGACCGCTCGCCCAGAATGCAGACAGAGGACGTCAACGGACTCATCTGGATTGAAGCGGAAGGCGCCGGGCAGGAGAGGCGTGGCCATGTCCAAGACGAAGATGCAGACCAGAAATCCCATCACGTAGCGTGAGGCCGACATCCCGCGTCCGCTCTTGGTCCACATTATTATCGTTCAAACCCCTGCAACCCTGGTTATGTCAGGGCCGCTGCGGCCGTCTCCTCCTGCAGGATGTCGTCGGTAACGCGGATCCCGGCCTGGCGCTCGAACTCGTCGATGGCCACCATGTCAATGGCGTTCCAGGCCAGGTGCTCGCACACCTTGGCGCAGATCTGGCAGCCGATGCACTCATGCCACCGGATCCGGACCGGGGGGATCACGGCCCCCGTGTATTCCGCAGGCGGCGCGTGATCTATGCAATCCACGGGGCAGAAATCAATGCAGGCTTCGCATCCGGTGCAGGAGTCGTTGACGACGGCCATCAGCCTCGGACGCTTTTTCTTGGTCGTCTTCTTCGGGATGTTCGGGACGTCTTTGTAGATCATTGGCTCAGAACTCCACCTCGACATTCGAGCCGTTCACGCGCACGGGATAGCAGGACACGCCGGTCCGGGCCGGCGGAGCCAAAACCTCCCCGCTGGGGATCTTGAACCGGGCCCCGTGCCACGGGCAGACCACTGCGTCCCCCTCCACCTGCCCTTCCGAGAGGGGACCGCCCCGGTGGGGACACGTATCGTCGAGCGCATGGTAGGTCCCCCCGACGTTGAAGAGGGCGATCCGTTTCCCCTGGATCTCCACCCGCATGCCTTGGCCGGGACCGAGGTCGCCTGTCTCGGCCACCCTGACGAAGCTGGCCATCCCCTCCCCTCCGCTGCCCGAAGGGCATCCCCTTACAAGAGGCCGAGCTGGAGCTTGGCGGCCTCGGACATCCGACTCGGCTCCCAGGGGGGATCCCAGACGACCTCGACCTTGGCCGCGGTCACGCCGGGAAGCCCCCGGATCTTGGACTCCACCTCCGGGGGAAGAGACCCCGCCACGGGACAGGCCGGGGAGGTGAGGGTCATCCGGATCCCGACATCCCCCGGCGGGGTGACCTCCACCTCGTACACCAACCCCAGCTCGTAGATATTGACCGGGATCTCCGGATCGAAACAGGTCCGGAGGGCGTCAATGACCTGGGCCTCGATCTCGGCGGCATCCATCGCGTCCCCCGCCCCAATGAAAAACTGACAACCGACACACCCAATGAAAAACTGACAACCGACAACTGACAACCGGTCAAGTCTTTCTTTCGGATTTACATTGTCGGTTGTCGGTTTGAAATTTTCAATTGGGTCAGATTAGGGTCTACTCCGTGGAAACGGTCTCGTTCTTCCCGTCCAGCGCCGCATTCAGCGTGTGCCAGGCCAGGCTGGCGCACTTGACCCGCACGGGAAATTCGCTGACGCCGCAGAAGACTTCCAGCTTCCCCAGCCCGGCCGGGTCCCCCGTGCCCTCGCGGTTCCCGGTGACCATCTTGTGGAACTTGTCGAAAAGGAGCTTCGCCTCGGCCTTGGTCTTTCCCTTGAGCGTGGCGGTCATCATCGAAGCGGAGGCCTTGGAGATCGCACACCCGGCCCCCTCGAAGCTGACATCCGTGATCACGTCGCCATCCAGATGGAGGTACACGGTGATCTCGTCGCCGCACAGGGGATTGTGCCCTTCGGCCTTCCGGTTCGCATCCGGCAGCCGCTTGAAGTTCCGGGGCCGCTTGTAATGGTCCAGGATGACCTGCTGGTACAGTTCGCTCAGGTCGGACATCAGGCGAACACCTCGTTGACCTTGTGCAGCCCCTTGGCGAGCGCCTCGAGGTCCTCCCGGGTATTGTAGAACGCCAAGGATGCCCGGGCGGTGGCGGGGACTCCGAAGCGCTTCATGACCGGCATGGCGCAATGGTGGCCCGCCCGGATGGCGACCCCCTCGTGGTCCAGGATGGTGCCGACGTCGTGGGCGTGGATGCCCTCCAGCACGAAGGACAACACCCCGGCCTTCTCCCGTGCCGTGCCGATGATCCGCAGGCCGGGAATGGCCGACAAGAGCCCCGTCCCGTATGCCAGGAGGTCGTGCTCGTAGGCGGCGATGCGGTCCAGCCCGATCCGCTGGACGTAGTCGATGGCCGCGCCCAGACCGATGGCGCCGGCGATGTGGGGCGTCCCCGCCTCGAACTTGTACGGCAGTGAGTTGTAGATCGTCTTCTCGAAGGTGACCGCGCTGATCATGTCCCCGCCGCCCTGGTACGGGGGCATGGTTTCCAGCAGGTCGGCCCTGCCGTACAGGATGCCGGTCCCGGTCGGGCCGAACAGCTTGTGGCCGGAAAAGGCGTAGAAATCGCAATCCAGCTCCTGGACATCCACCCGCAGGTGGGGCGCCGCCTGCGCCCCATCCAGCAGGACCGGGATGCCCCGCCGGTGCGCCAAGGCGATGATCTGCCTGACCGGATTGATGGTCCCGAGCGCGTTCGAGACGTACACGACCGAGACGAGCTTGGTGCGGTCGCTCAGGAGCCGCTCGTATTCCTCGAGGATCAGCTCCCCGGCGTCGTTGATGGGGATGACGCGCAATCGCGCACCCTTCTCCTCGCAGACCATCTGCCAGGGAACGATATTGGAGTGGTGCTCCATGGCGGAGATGAGGATCTCATCGCCGGCCCGGAGCCGGCTCCGCCCGAAACTGTGGGCCACGAGGTTGATGCTGTCGGTGGTCCCGCGGGTGAAAATGATCTCGCGATCGTGGGTGGCGTTGAGGAACTGCCGAACCCGGATGCGCGCACCCTCATAGGCCTGGGTCGCCAGATCGCTCAAGAAGTGGACGCCCCGATGGACATTGGAGTTCTCCGAGAGGTAATAGCGGGCGATGGTGTCGATGACGACCTGCGGCTTCTGGCTGGTGGCGGCATTGTCGAGGTAGACCAGCGGCTTCCCGTGCACCTTCTGCCGAAGGGCGGGAAAATCCTGCCGGAGCCTCTCGTTGCCGGACCCGACGAGACAGTCCTGGCAGGCCTCCTCAGTGACCTGGCGACCGGGGGTGATCATCGCACGTCCTCCAACGGCCTCCCCTGGGGCAACCACTGCGCCACCAGGCCCTCCAGGTGCTTGCGGATCGGCGCAACCTTCATGCGCTCCAGGCTCTCCTGGGCGAAGGCGAAGAGCAGGAGCGCGCGGGCCGCCTCCTTCGCAATGCCCCGGGAGCGCAGGTAGAAGATGGCCTCCTCGTTGACCTGGCCGATGGTCGCCCCGTGGGTGCATTTCACGTCATCCGCATAGATCTCGAGCTGCGGCTTGGTGTCGATCTGGGCATCCTCCGACAGCAGCAGGTTCCGATTGGTCTGCTTGGCATCGGTCTTCTGGGCGTCCTTGTGGACCACGATCCGGCCGTGGAACACGCCCCGCGAAGAGCCATCCAGGATCCCATTATAGAACTGCCGGCTGTCGCAGTGGGGGCTGGCGTGCTCCACCCGCATGTAGTTGTCCATGTGCTGCCGGCCGGTCGCCATGAACAGGCCGTTGATCAGGCACTCCCCGCCCTCGCCGGCCAGGACCGGGTGCACATTGTTGCGCACCAGGGCGTCACCCACCAGGACCGAATGGGACGTCACGTTGCTGCTGCGGCCCTGCTGGATACGGAGGGTGGAGACGTTGAAGGCCAGGGGGCTCTCCCGCTCGACCAGGTAGTGGCTCAGCACGCCGTTCTGCCCTACCACGACTTCCGTGACCCCGTTGGAGAAATACACCTCCCCGCCCAGCGAGACATAGTCCTCCACGATGGTCGCCTGGCTGTCCTCGTCCGCCACGATCAGGTTGCGGGGGTGCGTGATCACCGGAGCGCCCGTCGGGATGGAGACGTACAGCAGGTGGATCGGCTCCTCCAGCACCGTCCCCCGGCGGACATGAATGAAGGCCCCGTCCTCCATGAACGCGGTATTCAGGGCGGTGAAAGCATCCTGATGAAAATCGGCGTATCGGGCCAGGTGGGCCTCGATGGGATCCGGATACACCGCCAGGGCGCTGGCCAGGCTGCTCACCACTACGCCGCCAGGCAGCGGGCGCAGCGATGACAGTGCCGGCGCGTACCGGCCGTTCACGAACACCAGTTGGCTGCAGTGGAGCCCCGCGAAGGTGAACGGCTCGAGGTCTCGCCGTCCCGGCTCGACGCCCCCGTCGGCCGATGGGGCAAAGGCAGTCTTGGCGATGGGCGCCACGCTGGTGAACCGCCAGTCCTCGTCATGGGTGGTCGGGAACCCAAGTTCGGCGAACCGCGCGAGCGCCGCGCGGCGAACCGGTTGGAAGCAGGCCCAGTCCCGGCCTGCCACCCGCGGCTCAAAGCGCGAGAAGCGCTCCAGGTAGCCGTCCTTTTCCTGCATCACCGTGGTCACCCCCGTGGCCCCCCTCCTGCGATGGCCGGCGTGGCCGCCGCGTGAGCCTCGGCTTCGACCCAGGCGTAGCCCTTGGCCTCCAGCTCCAGCGCCAGCTCCTTCCCGCCCGACTTGACGATCCGGCCATCCACCAGGACGTGGACGAAGTCGGGGATGATGTAGTTGAGCAGCCGCTGGTAGTGGGTCACGACCAGGATGGCACGTTCGGGACTGCGGAGCCCGTTGACGCCGTTGGCGACGACCCGCAGGGCGTCGATGTCCAGACCGGAATCCGTCTCGTCCAGGATGGCAAGCCTGGGCTCCAGCACGGCCATCTGGAAGATCTCATTGCGCTTCTTCTCCCCGCCCGAGAAGCCCTCGTTCACCGAGCGGGTCAGGAGGCGGTCGTCCATCTCCAGGAGCTTCATCTTCTCCCGCGCCAGCGCCAGGAAGTCCATGGCGTCCAGCTCCTCCAGGCCGCGGGATTTGCGCAGGGCGTTGAGGGCCGCCTTGAGGAAGTAGGTGTTGCCCACGCCCGGGATCTCCACCGGGTACTGGAAGGCCATGAACAGACCCTCGCAGGCCCGCTCCTCCGGCGACATCTCCAGCAGACTCTTCCCCCGGTAGATCACCTCCCCGGCGGTGACCTCGTAGATTTCCCGCCCGGCCAGGACCTGGGCCAGGGTGCTCTTGCCGGAGCCGTTGGGGCCCATGATGGCCTGCACCTCCCCGGTCTTGACCGTGAGGTTCACCCCCTTGAGGATCTCCTGGTTGCCGACCTTCACGTGCAGGTTCTTGATCTCGAGCATTCTTCATCCCTTCGTCAGAATGTGACCCTCATTGCGAACTGTCGAATATCGAACACAGAATGTCGAATGACGAACGCCGTGGGCAAGCAGTCCCAGGAATTCTCCTCGTTCGAAATTCGTCATTCATTATTCGACATTCGATATTTCTTCACAGATGTGTCCTCTTTGGTTCCGGCCAGGCCGGGATGGGCTCAGCCGACGCTGCCCTCCAGGCTGACGCTCAACAGCTTCTGCGCCTCCACGGCGAATTCCATGGGCAGCTCGCGGAAGACCTGCTTGCAGAAGCCGCTGACGATCAGGGTGACCGCGTCCTCCTTGGTGATCCCCCGCTGGTTGCAGTAGAAGATCTGATCCTCCCCGATCTTGGAGGTGGAGGCCTCGTGCTCCATCTGGGTCGTGGCGTTCCGGACCTCGATGTAGGGGAAGGTGTGGGCCCCACACTTGTCGCCGAGGAGGAGCGAGTCGCACTGGGTGTAGTTGCGCGCCCCGCTGGCGCCCTTGAGAATCTTGACCATCCCGCGGTAGGTGTTCTGCCCGTGCCCCGCCGAGATCCCCTTCGACACGATGGTGCTCTTGGTGTTCTTGCCGATGTGAATCATCTTGGTGCCGGTGTCGGCCTGCTGGTAGTTGTTGGCCAGCGCCACCGAGTAGAACTCGCCCACGGAGTTGTCGCCCTGGAGGATGCAGCTCGGGTACTTCCAGGAGATGGCCGCGCCGGTCTCGACCTGCGTCCAGGAGATTTTGGAATTCGCGCCTGCGCACTTGCCGCGCTTGGTCACAAAGTTATAAATCCCGCCCTTGCCTTCCTTGTCGCCTGGATACCAA
>JACQVO010000211.1 GCA_016209725.1 Candidatus Methylomirabilota bacterium
CGGGGCCCTGGGGGCCTTCGACCTCCCGGTCCACCGCCACGACGTCTACAACATCGCCGGGGGGCGGGCCACCACGGTCCGGGAGATGGCCCAGTTGGTCCGGGAGCTGATCCCGGGCGCCGAGATCAGCGTCGGGGGAGGCCTGCTGGAGTGGCAGCCGGGGAGCACCATGCCGGTGAAGGGTGCCCTGGACCTGACGCGGGCCAAGGCGGCATTCGGCTACCAGCCCAAATACGACCTCAAGGCCGGCCTGGCCGAATACATCGCGTGGTTCCGCCGGGGCCAGCCACCAACCGAAATCTGATCCAGGGAGGCGTCCATGACGAAAGGCACGAAGCCCAAAGCCAAGCTGATGCGCGCCGAGGAGGCGTTCTGGGAGCAGCCGCCGGGACATTTCGAGGCCTTCTCCAAGCTGCTGGTGCATCCCAGCAACGCGAACACTAAGTTCTTTGACTTCCGGATCTCCAGCTATCAACCGAAGGGCTACGCCGAGGTCCACGTCCACCAGATCGCGGAAAACGTCTACTACATCCTCCAGGGGAGGGGGATGGTGGAGTTGGACGGGGAGCGGCACCTGGTGGAACCCCACATGGTCATCCACATCCCGCCGGGGGTCCGCCACGGGATCTTCAACACCGGGCTTGAGGACCTCATCTTCATCGTGGTGGCTTCACCGCCGTCGGATATGCCCGAGGTGAAGCAGACCGGCGGGAAGTCGTGATGGGGCTCGCGGTTCGGCTGCGAATCGGCGGGGATGCCGCCCTGGCGAGGGAATGTGACACCGGGCCTCCTTCCACGGGGGGAGAGCATTGAGCGCACGAGGTTGCCATGGGTGACGATTTCGTACTCCAGTTCGAAGGGATCAGCAAGCAGTTCCCGGGGGTCAAGGCGTTGGAGGATGTCAGCTTCGACCTGCGGCGGGGTGAGGTCCACATGCTGGTCGGGGAGAACGGGGCGGGCAAGTCCACCCTGATCAAGATCCTGGCCGGCGCCCACCGGCACGATGCGGGTCGCATCGTCATCAACGGGCAGCCGGCCGAGATCCAGAATCCGGCCCAGGCCCTGGCCCGGGGCGTGAGCGTGATCTATCAGGAGTTCAATCTGGTGCCCTTCCTCAGCGTGGCCCAGAACATCTTCCTGGGGCGAGAGCCGAGGCACCCCAAGATCCCCGGTCTCATCGACCATGCCCGGATGAACGCCGAGAGCCGGGCGCTGCTCGAATCCCTGGGCGTGGACATCGATCCGCGGACTATGGTCCACTACCTGGGCGTGGCCCAGCAACAGATGGTGGAGGTGGTCAAGGCGCTGTCGGTGAACGCCCAGATCGTCGTCATGGACGAGCCGACGTCTGCCCTGACCACCCGGGAGATCGAACAGCTCTTCGCTGCCATCCGGCGCCTGACGGCCCGCGGGGTCGGCGTAATCTACATCTCCCACCGCCTGGAGGAGGTATTCCAGATCGGGGACCGGGTCACGGTGCTCCGGGACGGTAAGTGGATCGCGTCCATGAATGTCCGGGACGCCACGATGGACGTCATCATCCAAGCGATGGTGGGCCGCACGATCGACCGGCTGTTCCATCGCGACTTCATGACGGATAAGGGGCAGGTGGCCTTGGCCGTCCGGAACCTCCACCGGCACGGCGTCCTGCAGGATATCAACATGACGGTCCGCTGCGGGGAGATCGTGGGACTGGCGGGACTGGTGGGGGCGGGCCGGACCGAGCTGGCCCGGGTGATCTTCGGAGCGGATCCATACGACGCGGGTGAGGTGACGATTTTCGGGCGCACCCTCCGAGGGTCCCCGGTGGAGTGCGTGGCCATCGGCGTCGGCTTCCTGCCGGAGGATCGGAAGCGGGAGGGCCTGGCCCTCATCCTCCCGCTACGCGAGAACGTCGTGATGGCCAGCCTGCGCCGCCTCTTTCCGTCCGGCATCATCCGGCGCGCCAAGGAGCGGGGGGTGGTGTCCGACTTCGTGAAGTCCCTGGACATCGCCACCCCCTCTATCAATCGGATGACCAAGTTTCTCAGCGGGGGGACGCAGCAGAAGGTCGTCCTCGCCAAATGGCTCTGCACCCAGTCCCGGTTTCTGATCTTCGACGAGCCGACCCGGGGGATCGACGTCGGCGCCAAGGCCGAAATCCACCAGCTCATGAACGAGTTGGTGAAACAGGGGGCGGCGATCCTGATGATCTCGTCGGAACTTCCTGAAGCCCTGAATATGAGCGACCGGATCTATGTCATGCATAAGGGCCGCATCACCAAGGAGCTGAGCCGCGAGGAGGCGACCCAGGAAGCCATCCTCCGCCACGCCATGGGGGTCACGATATGAGCGACAATGTGTGGCGCGCATGGGCGCGGCGCGCGACGATGGCGCCCGGAGCTGTCTACGCCCTCATCCTGCTAAGCCTGATCTTCAGCCTGTTTACGGCCCAGTTCCTGACGCTGCCCAACCTGGCCAATGTCGGCATGCAGGCGGCCGTCCTGGTCATCGTGGCCCTGGGGATGACCCTCATCATTCTCTCGGAAGGAATCGACCTCTCGCTGGGTCCGGTCCTGGGGCTGGCGGGGGTGATCCTGGCCCTGTGCGTCAAGCAGCAAATGCCTCTCGCGCTGGCAATTCTGCTGGCGATCCTCGTTGGGGCGGCCTTCGGCGCCCTGAACGGGGTCCTCGTCGCCCACCTCGGCCTCCCGCCCTTCGTTGTGACCTTGGGGACCTTCGGCATGGCCCAGGGGCTCGCTCTCGTCCTGACGGAGGGCGCGTCCATCCCCGGGCTGGGGCCGGGGATCCAGTACTTCAACGATGGGCTGATTGCCGGCCTTCCGGTCCCGATCGTCATGACAGCCATCACATTCCTCGTGATCTACGTCATCCTCTACCACACGAAGTTCGGGACCTACGTCTTCGCCCTGGGGGGAAATCAGGAGGCCCTGGGCCTGGCCGGCGTGCCCGTCCGCCTCTACAAGACGGGCGTGTATGTCCTCGGTGGTGCCCTGGCCGGCGTCGGTGCACTGGTCATGACGGGGCGGATGAACGCGGCCCATCCCACCGTCGGTGTGGGGCTGGAGTTCGACGCCATCGCCTCGGTGCTCCTGGGCGGTACCTCCTTCGAGCGGGGAAAGGGATGGCTGGCGGGAACGCTCATCGGGGTGGCGGCGGTCAGCGTGCTGCGGAACGGCCTGAACCTCATCGGCCTGAGCACCTCATGGCAGGTCTCGATGGTGGGGACGGTCATCATCCTCGCCATCGTGGTGGATGCCTTGCGGGGGATCTGAAATGTCAAAGGACTGGTTGAGCCGGCTTTCCCGGGTGGCCACGATCATCCTGCTGCTGGTGGCACTGTCCGTCATCAGCCCCGCCTTCCTCTCCGCCCAGAATCTCACCAATGTCCTGCGGCAGGCTTCCCTCCTCTTCCTGCTCGCCGCGGGCCTGACGGTGGTGATCCTGACCGCGGGCATCGACCTGTCCATCGGGTCGGTCCTCGCCCTCTCGGCAAGCGTTGCCGCCAATTTCATCCAGCAGGGGTGGGTCTGGGGCGGGAGCCTCATCGGGCTTTTCATCGGGGCCGCCTGCGGCCTGCTGAATGGGCTCATGGTGGCTCTGATTGGTCTCCCGGCCTTCATCGCGACCTACGGCATGTTGTGGGTCGCCGCGGGGTTCGCCCAGGTGTTCATGAAGGGCGAGATCATTTCGGGCTTCCCCACCAGCTTCCGGTTGCTGGGGGCGGGCCACCTCCTCGGGATCCCGGTCCCGATCCTGGTGATGGCCGCGGTCCTGGCCGCCGTCGCGTTCACCCTGCGCAGGACGAGCTTCGGCCGCTACGTCTATGCCATCGGGGCCAACCGGGAGGCGGCGCGACTCTCCGGGATCAACATCCGGGGGAACCTGTTGCTGGTGTATTCCCTCAGCGGGCTGGTCTCGGCCTTCGCCGGCTTGGTGTACGTCTCGCGCATCAACGCCGTGGAGTCCACCATCGGGGAGCCGCTGCTTCTGCCGGCCCTGGCCGCGGTCTGTATCGGCGGGACATCCCTCTTCGGCGGCGAGGGAGGAATCGAGGGAACCCTGGTGGGGGCTCTGATCATGACCCTGGTGACTAACGGGATGAACCTGCTGAACGTTTCCCCCTATTGGCAGTCCTTCGTCATGGGAGCGATCGTGGTGCTGGCGGTTGCCATCGATCAGCTCGGCTCCGAGAAGGCCGGGCGCACCTGAGGCGGGAGTGGGGGAGCTTCGGAGAGGGGGTGAGGCCTGGATGCGGTGACTGGCGAAGATGGGAGGGCAGCCGACAGAAGTGCGATGCCTTTCGGAGGATCAAAGAAGGAGGGGTGAGTCATGATGACGCGAAGAGGGTTCTTGAAGACAGCGGCGGCGACGGCGGGGGTCGCCGCGGCCCACGAACTTGGCTGGCCCTCAGCGGGCTGGTCCCAGCAGAAGCCCTGGCGGATCGTGTTCCACACCAAGAACGTGGTCAACCCGTTCTGGAAGGCCACCCAGGTCGGTGCGAAGGTCTCGCTGGACCGTTTCAAGGATCGCCCCATCGAGCTGATCTACGCGGCCCCGACGAAACCGGACAACATCGAGGAGCAGGTCCGGATCATGGAGGACTGGATCACGAAGAAGCCGGACGTGATGATCTTCGTCCCGGTGGACTACGTGGCCCTGGTCCCCACGGTGCAGAAGGCGGTCGCCGCGGGCATCCCCATCGTGAACTACTGCAACCGGATGGCGGCCGGCAAGACCGAGATCTATGTCGGCTCCGACGACGAACAGCTCGCCTACGACGTGGCGACCTACGCCTTCAAGGCCGTGGGCAACAAGGGGAAGGTGGTCATCCTGGACGGCGTGCCGGGTGCCATCACCGCCCAGGACCGCCACCGCGGCTACCTGCGTGCCCTGCGGGACAACAAGGGGATGGAGCTTCTGGCCGCCCAGCCGGCGAACTACTCCCGACTGCAGGCCGTCCAGGTCATGGAGAACCTCCTGCAGCGATTCCCGCAGATCGACGTGGTGCTGGCGGCCAACGACGAGCAGGGCCTGGGCGCCATCGAGGCGGTGGATGCCGCCGGGCGCATCGGGAAGGTCAAGGTGACCGGGGTGGATGCGACCCCCCCGGCCATCCAGTCGATCCTCCAGGGTCGGCTGTTCGTGAGCGCGGATTACAGCGGCTTCGACCAGGGGTACCTCGCCGGCGAGGCGGCCTACCGGCTCCTGAAAGGGGAGAAGATCCCATCGGAGCTCCTGCTCCCGGTGGTCCTGGTGGACAAGAACAACGCGCAGGCCTGGAACGTCCCCGTGGAGCAGCGGAGGCCGCCGGTCTGGGAGAAGGTCGTGGCATTGCAGAAGTAGTGTGGTGACTCTCAAATCCCCTTACTATTCCGTTCACCCTGAGCATGTCGAAGGGTGAGGAAATCGGGCTTCGACACGCTCAGCCCGAGCGGGTCTACTGTAAAGGCGTTACTCGCCACCTCACCAGCGGGTTACGCGGGTATGGGTGGAGGGGGAGGGGGCGCCTAGCCCTTCCCCCGTTTCCCTTGACGTGGCCTGAGGTGCCCGGCCGTCGAGCAAGAGCGGGCGGCAGCGCTTCTTCGGAAGAGGAGGATCCTGACTCGTGAAAACTCGAACCGCCAAGCGGGTCGTGGGGGTGGCCGCGGTCCCCCGGTACGAGGCCCCCGCCCCCTATCGCCGGTTTGCCCAGGCCCTGGTGGATCAGGCGTCGTTTCCCGACACGACCATGTGCGTCGGAGTCTTCACCTATCCCCCGGGAGCCAAGTCCCACACCCATCATCACACGGCGGAGAACGAGATCTACTTCGTGCTCCAGGGGGAATTGACGAGCGTGCAGGACGGCCGGGCCCTCCGGGTGCCCCGGCACAACCTGGTCTTCATCCCGAAGGGGGTGAGGCACTACGCCGAGAACCGGACGGGGCGCCGGTGCGTCTTCCTGGCGGTTCACGCCCCCCCGGTGCCGGACCTGTTGGAATTCCAGCGATCCTGGAGGCGGATCCCTGCAAGGAGGCGGTGAGTCATGGCGACCTGGGAGCGGAAGTTGGGGCTGATCGTGCCCTCGTGGAACACGGTCATGGAGTACGAATTCCAGCGGATGGCCGTGCCGACCATGTCGGTCCACACCATGCGGATCTCGCATACCGCCGACACGGAAGAGAACCTGACCTGGATGGGGACGCAGGTGCCGGCCGCCTCGAAGCTTCTGGCCCATGCCAAGGTGGGGGTCATCTGCTACGGCTGCACCGCCGGGGGCTTCCTCAAGGGGCCGGGATACGACCGCCAGATCATCCAGGACATCGAGGCGGCGACCGGGATCCCCGGGGCGGCCACGGCGGCGGCGGTTGTGGACGCGCTCCGGGCGCTGGGCGCCAGGCGGGTGAGCGTGGCCTCCCCCTATGAACCCTGGCTGAACGAAAAGCTGCGGAGCTATTTGAAGGAGTGCGGCTTCGAGGTGCTGGCCATCAAGGGGTTCGGCACGCAGGCACATGCGAGCTTCACCCCGGAACAGAATGCGACCCTCGTGGCGGAGGTGGACCGGGCCGAGGCTCAGGCCATCTTCATAAGCTGCTCGAACTTCCGCACGCTGGAGATCATCGAGCCGCTGGAGCAGAAGCTCGGCAAGCCGGTCGTGACCAGCAACTCCGCCTCCGTCTGGAAGATGCTGCGCCTGATGGGGGATTCCCGGAGCCTCCCGGAGGCCGGCCGGCTGCTGTCTGAGGCCTGATTCCGGTCCAGGACACGGCAAGAGGAGATCGGTACGCATGAGGACGAGCGACGTCGCCGATCGGACTTCGACGCCGACAGGATGGGACGAGGAATACGACCTGGTCGTCCTCGGCGCGGGCGCGGCTGGCATGACCGCGGCCCTGGTCTCGGCGATCCAGGGCCTGCGGACCCTCCTGATCGAGAAGAGCGATCAGATCGGGGGCACGACGGCCTATTCCTCGGGGACGGTGTGGATCCCGAACAATCCTCAGCAGGCCGGCCTGGGCATGACCGGCGATGCCGAGGCGGCCCTCACATACCTGGATGCGCTTGTCGCCGGCCGCCGCGCCGATCGCGCGCTGCGCGAGGCCTTCATCGCCGCGGGACCCGAGATGCTCCTGTATCTCGAGAAACACACCGACGTCCGCTTCCAGGTCTATCGCTACCAGCCGGATTATCGACAGGAGCTTCCGGGTGCAACGCAAGGGGGGCGGTCGCTGGAGCCGCTGCCCTTCGACGGACGCAGGCTGGGCAAAGATTTCGACCGGGTGCGCTGGCCCATCCCGGAACTCATGCTCTTCGGCGGGATGATGGTGACCCGCGGAGAGGCGGCGCGCCTCCTGCGGATCGGGAGGTCTGTGGATTCGTTGCTGTTGGGAGCCGGGTTGTGCGCGCGCTACGTCTCCGATCGCATGGGCTACAAGCGCGGGACGCGACTCGTCCTGGGGAACGCCCTGGCGGCGCGGCTCTTCAAGACTCTGCTGGATCGCCGCGTACCAATCTGGTTCAACGGCACGACGAGGCGCCTCCTGGCGGAAGGCGGACGGGCGTGCGGGCTCATCGTCCTGCGGGACGGCACGGAGGTCCGGGTGGGCGCGGCCCGCGGCATCGTCCTGGCTGGCGGAGGCTTCCCCGCCAGCCCGGAGCTCCGCGAGCGCTACTTGCCCAAGCCGGTGGCGCAGTACACGTGCGCCTTCGCGGGGTGCGTGGGGGAGACGCTGCGCTTGGCCCAGGAGATCGGCGCCTCGCTCGGGCCGCCGGGAGAGGACAACGCCTTGTGGTTCCCCAGCTCGATCGCGACCCGCAAGGATGGGTCGACGGCCGTGTACCCGCACATCGTGCTGGACCGGTCGAAGCCGGGCCTCGCGGCCGTCAATTCGGCGGGACGGCGGTTCGTCAACGAAGCCGTCTCGTACCACGAGTTCACGCGGGCGATGTACCGCTCGCACCGCAGCGTCCCGAGCATCCCCGCCTGGCTGGTCTGCGGCCGGCGTTTCATCTGGAAGTACGGTCTCGGGATGATCCGACCGCTCACGCCGGTGTTGAAACCGTTCGTGGACAAGGGTTACCTCCACCGCGGGGACACGCTGGAGGAGCTTGCGCGCAGGATCGGCGTCGATGCCGCGGGGTTGGTCGCGACGATCCGGGCACACAACGAATATGCCCGGACCGGCATTGACGCAGACTTCGGCAAGGGGGGCAACGCCTACGACCGTGCGACCGGGGATCCCGAGCATGCGCCGAACCCGTGTCTCGGGCCGATCGAGAAGCCGCCGTTCTATGCGGTCGCGGTTCTCCCCACGCCGCTCGGGACGAGTCTCGGGTTGCTGACGGACGTTCATGCCCAGGTGCTCGATGGCTCCGGCCGGCCCATCCCGGGCCTGTACGCGTGCGGGAACGACCAGCATTCCGTCGTGGCCGGGGAGTACCCGGGGGCCGGGGCGGAACTGGGATTCGGCATGGTCTTCGGGTATCTGGCGGCGATGCACGCTGCGGGAACTGAGGGAATGAGGGAACCTGCCATCGTCGGAGTTCAGGGTGGCCACACGAGGTGATGCAGGGAGGAGCGCATGGGACAGGGTAATGATGCCGATGGTGTCATAGTCGTCGGGGGCGGCAACGCCGGGCTCTGCGCGGCCCTGTCCGCCCGGGAGCAGGGGGCGCGGGTCCTCGTGGTGGAGAAGGCGCCCGAGAGCTGGAGGGGCGGGAACACCTTCTTCACCGCGGGCGCCTACCGCTTTGCCTTCGGTGGGCTGGATCAGATCCGGGCCCTGATCCCGGACCTCTCCGATGCGGAGTGGGAGTCCATCGAGCTGGACCCCTATCCCGAGGAGCAGTTCTTCGATGACATGATGCGGGTGACCGAGGACCTTGCCGACCCCGAGTTGGCCATGGTCCTGGCCCGGGAGTCCTTCCCCACCATGATGTGGCTGCGGGAGAAGGGCGTGCGCTGGATCCTGATGTTCGGCCGCCAGGCGTACAAGGTGGACAAGAAGTTCCGCTTCTGGGGCGGACTGTACGTGGAAGCCGTCGGGGGAGGCACGGGGATCGTCGAGGCGCAGGTGGGCCGGGCGGAAAAGGACGGGATCGAGATCCGGTACGGCACCAAAGCGACCCGCCTGTTGCTGGATCAGAAGGGGTCCGTGACCGGACTCGAGGTGAAAGGTCCCGAGGGCTTCTACACGATCCCGGCTCGCGCCGTGGTACTCTCTTCCGGGGGGTTCCAAGCCAACGCGGAGATGCGGACGCGCTATCTCGGGAAGGACTGGGATCTGGCGCGGGTGCGCGGCACCCCCTTCAACACCGGCGACGGGATCCGGATGGCCCTGGAGGCCGGGGCGCAGCCCTTCGGCCACTGGAGCAGTTGCCACGCGGTGGCGTGGGATTACAACTCGCCCCCCTACGGCGACCGCAAGGTCGGGGATGGATTCCAGAAGCACTCGTATCCGCTGGGGATCATCGTGAACCTGCGGGGGGAGCGGTTCCTGGACGAAGGGGCGGACTTCCGCAACTACACCTATGCCAAGTACGGCGGCGAGATCCTGAAGCAGCCGCGGCGGGCGGCCTTCCAGCTCTTCGACAGCAAGGTGGTCCACATGCTGCGGGACGAGTACCGAATCCGGGAGGTGACCAAGGCGACGGCCGACACGATCGAGGAGTTGGCCGGGAAGCTGGAGATCGACGGGGCGGGCCTGATGCGGACCGTCCGGGAGTTCAACGCCGCCGTGCAGGAGGGCCCATTCAATCCGGCCATCAAGGACGGAAAATGCACCAAGGGGATCTCTCCCCCGAAGTCCAACTGGGCCCTGCGCCTGGATACCCCGCCGTTTGTGGGTTATCACGTGACCTGCGGGATCACCTTCACGTTTGGCGGGCTGCGGGTGGATCTCGAGGGGCGCGTGCAGGACAGCGAGAGCCGGCCGATCCCCGGCCTGTACGCGGCCGGGGAGCTGGTGGGGGGCCTGTTCTACAACAACTACCCCGGGGGGGCCGGCCTCATGGCCGGAGCCGTCTTTGGGCGATTGGCAGGCCGCGAGGCGGGGCGGTATGCCCGGAGCGGGTAGACGGGTGGGAACGAGCGCGAACCCCGAGTATCGGAAACTGGAAATCGGAAACTGGCAACGCATCGGCAGGAGACGCCGCGGAGCGGATCCCCCCGGCTGAGAGTGAACAGGTGAAGCCTCTGCACGGCATCCTGGCGGCGACCGTCACCCCCATGGGACGCACCGGGGCGGTGGATCTCGGTGCGCTTGCGGCGCTGGTGGAGTTCCTGGTGGGGGCGGGGGTCCACGGTCTCTTCGTGCTGGCAAGCCAGGGCGAGTTTTACTCGCTGGACCGCGTGGAGCGGCGCCGGGTGACGCGGGCGGCCGTCCGGGCCGCCCGAGGCCGGGTCCCGGTGGTCGTGAACACGGGGACCGTCTCGACGGATGCCACCCTGGCCCTTTCCCGCGAAGCCGAGGGGGAAGGCGTTGACGCCCTGGGGCCGATCACGCCCTTCTATCTGAAGCCGACGCCCCAGGAACTGTTCGAGCATTACCGCAGGATCCTGAAAGCCGTCCGCTGCCCGGTGTACGCATACAACAATCCCGCCCGGGCGGGGGGCGTGGGGCTGGACGCGGCCACGGTGACTCGGCTGGCCAAAGGCTCTCTCCGGTTCGCAGGAATTTTTGACGCGACGGGAAATCTCCAGGCGGCTAGACGGTATGCGCGGCTGCAGGGCGGACGGTTCGGATACTTCGTGGCGGGCCAGCTCGACCTGGCGGCAGCCATGCGCGTGGGCGCGAAGGGTGCGGTCCTGGCCACGGCCAATGCGGCCCCCCGGGAATTCGTCCACATGTACGAGGCGTCGCGCCGGGGGGACATGGCGGAGGCCGAGCGCCTGCGGAGGCGCCTGGAGCCTCTGCACGAGCTGTTCCGCACGGGCCCCTTCCCCGGGACCATGAAGGCGTGCCTGGAGCTCTCAGGAATCCCGGTGGGTTTGCCCCGGCGGCCGGCGCTCCCTGCGTCCCCGGAGGTGAAAGCCACGGCCGCCCGCATCCTTGAACGGCTCCGCGCCCGGCGTGGGACCGGGTCGTAACGGGAGCACCACTCCCTATGTCCTGGACCCAAACATGGCGATTTCCCTGCTGGGGGTCCCTCCCCGTGGTGATGGTGTACATGTTCTTCCAGCGGTACTTCGTCGCCGGCCTGACGGCCGGCGCGGTGAAGGGCTGAGTTCCGGATGGGGGGCGCTGTGGGGCCGGCGGCGGCGGTCGGGGTGGTCATGCCGGGCAGCCTGGATGCGGTGTCGAATCGGGACGCGGGCCGCGCGTCCGCCAGGGCGGAGCCGTCCACGGGAAACGCCTAGGGAAGGAGGTGCCCATGCCCGACACGGTTCGCATCGCCGTCGTCGGGGCCGGCCGGTTCGCCGGCCTGGCCGTGATCCCCGTCCTGAAGCGCCTGCCTGACGTGGAGGTCGTCGCCGTCACCGGCCGCACGCCGGAGAAGCTGGCGCGGGTGACGGGCCTGTTCGGCGTGCCGAAGACCTTTCTCTCCGTCGAGGAGCTCTTGGCCGGCGAAGCGTTCGAGGCGGCCGTCGTGTGCACGCCGCCCGAGGCCCACGCCCCCGCCGTGATGGCGCTTTTGGAAGCGGGGAAGGATGTCTGCTGCGAGAAGCCCCTGGCGGACACGCTGTCGCCCATGGAGGCGATGGTATCGCTGGCGGAGGCCAAGCATCGGGTCTTCATGGTGGGGATGAACCGCCGCTATGCGCCGGTCTGCGTCCGGGCGAAGGCGCTGTTTGAATCTCGCCGGGTGGATCTCTGCACGGTGGAGAAGCACAAGGACAACGTGGATCGTCGGGCCCTCTTGAACGACGGGCTGCACATGATCGACTTCATGCGCTGGGTCTGCGGAGGGAAGGGGCGGGTGGTCGCCGCCCGGGCGCGGGCCGAGGAGCCGGACCGGGAAGCCACCCTGACCGCCTTGATCGAGTTCGAGGCCGGGCCGCTGGGGGCCTTTCTGATGTGCCGCCGGGCGGGCCGCTGGACCGAACGGGCCATCCTCCACGGGTCCGGGTGTACCACTGAGGTCCAGTTTCCCGACTCCAGCCTGACGCAGCTCGGCGGGGAGACCACCTTCTATGAATTCCGCCCCAAGGACTGGGCCTGGGCCGTGGACATGCAGGAGAAGGGCGGCTTCCAGCAGGAGCTGGAAGACTTCGTCCATTGCGTGCGGACGCGGGGGACCCCCGGGGCCGCCGCCGCCGATGTGCTGGAAAGCCACCGCCTGGTGGACGCCATCTACCGCCAATGTGGCCTGCCGCCGTTGGCGTAGAGCGGGCCGCCCCGCGGCGGCGGCCGAGGGCAGACTCCGAACGGGTGAGGGTCCCAGGGGAGCCGGTGTCGAAGCTTTTGCAGCCCTGGGAGTCCTCATGAAGAACAGAAAGGAGCTGAGGCCATCAATTGTGTGAAGTCGCATGTTCTCGTCGTGGCCATGTGTTGCGGTTCACGTTACACGATAAGCAATGACGAGGAGGCCTCATGAAGATCTTCATTGCCCAACCCATCCAACCCGTGGCCGTGGAGATCCTGAAGAAGGTTGCCGAGGTGCACTTCAACCCCGAAGGGCGCCCCTTGAGCCGGAAGGAATTCCTCAAGAACATTGGCGACGTGGAAGCGGTCATCCTCCCGTGGCACACCGACGTCATGGACCGGGAGGCCCTGGGGATCGCCGCGCGGCTCCAGGTGATCGGCCGGCACGGGGTCGGCTACGACAACATTGACCTGGAGGCCGCCACCGAGCGGGGGATCTACGTGACCTTCACCCCGGTGCTGGCGCCGACCATGGCCGACACCACCTTCGCCCTGCTCATGGCCGCCGCGCGCCTGATCCCGCAGGCGGACCGGTTCGTGAAGGCCGGCCAGTGGACCCTCGGGGGCGAGTGGGTCCCCTGGAAGTTCCTGGGCCTGGACCTGCACCACAAGACGCTGGGGATCATCGGCTGCGGGCGGGTGGGCGCGGGCGTGGCCCGGCGCGCCCGCGGCTTCGACATGCGGATCCTGTATCACGACGAGGTGGAGCGGCCCGACGTCGAGGCGGAGACGGGGGCGAAGAAGGTGGCCCTGGACGAGCTGCTCCGGGAGGCGGAATTCGTCTCGGTGACCTGCGCCCTCAACGAGCGGACCCGGGGCCTGCTGGGGGCCCGGCAGTTCGCGATGATGAAACCCACGGCGGTCCTGGTCAACACGGCCCGGGGGCCGGTCCTGGATCAGGCGGCGCTGGCGGAGGCCCTCCAGAGCCGGCGGATCGCCGCGGCCGGCCTGGATGTGTTCGTGGAGGAGCCGATCCCCCCGGGCGATCCCCTGCTGGGCTTGGAGAACGTGGTCGTCCTCCCCCACATCGGGTCGGCGACGCTGGAGAATCGCTGTAAAATGGGGGTCACCGTGGCCGAGGACGTGGTGAGCGTGCTCACGGGCAAGCAGCCCACTTACCTCCTGAACCCCCGGGTGCGAGAGGTGCGACCCCTGGGTTAGCCGGCGGATCAGGCCGGAGCGTTCGGAGTGCAACAACCACAAAACCAGGAAGGAGGTTTCGCCATGCAAGATCGAGAGTTCTTGGCGGTCGAACCCTACGGAGCGCGCGGCAAGATCGGCCTGATCAACGTCGGCGGGAACCCCACCCCGGTGGTGGATTTCTACCGGATGATCCCGGCCGGGGTGATCGTCAACGAGAACAAGATTCACGAGCCCCCCCAGGTCGCCGGCGAGGCGGAGGAGTTGGGCAAGCGGGCCATCGAGGCGGCGCGGGTCATCGCCGAGGGAGGCCCCGACATCATCGCTTTCACCTGCACCGCCAGCGCCATGTCGGTGGGCCCCGAGGCCGATTACCAGCAGATCAAGTGGATGGAGGAGGCCTCGGGCGGCATTCCGTCCACCACGACCACGACCGGGATCCTCAACGCCTTCAAGCTGCTGGGCTGGCACAAGTTCGTCATGGTCAGTCCCTACCTCCAGCCCATCGTGGACCGCTTCATCGCCACGCTGAAGGTCAAGGGCTACACCGTGCTGAAGTCGGGGACCCTGGCCATCGAATTCCTGGAGGAGCTGCGGCGGACCCCGACGGAGCGATCCTACCGCCTGGCCCTGGAGACGGTGGTGCCGGAGGCGGACGGGATCTTCATCCCGTGCACGACGTTCCGGGTGATCGACATCATCGACCGGTTGGAAAAGGAGACCGGCAAGCCGGTCATCACCTCCAACCAGGCCTCGCTGTGGGAGTGCCTGCGCCTCCTCAAGATCGACGATCCGATCCCGGGGTTTGGGAAGCTCCTGACGCTGCCGAACCGGAGCCAGTTCAAGGGGTTCCCGCGCTAATGTGGCGTCTCTCAAGGTCCTTTACAATTCCGTTCACGCTGAGCCCTTCGGCTCCGTTCGCCCTGTCGAAGGACGAACGGTCGCTCAGGACAGGCCTGTCGAAGGGTGCGAAATCCGGGCTTCGACAAGCTCAGCCCGAACGGGTTTCCTGTAGAGCGATTTCTGAGACAGTACACTAGATCCGACCTGGCCGGGCCGGGAAATCTCTCGTCCTCCCGGTCCGGCCAAGGAAGCCGCCGGGGGCGCCGAACACCCATGCCCGGACGGAGAACGTCGCAGCGGAACGCCGGCGCAGGTTCGGCATCCGCGTCCGATCTCGTGACTCCGGTCCCCCGAATGTCCCCGCGTCCAGAGGGGATTGCCTGTCGATTGCTACGGAGGGATGCACGTGCCCATCAAGTGGATCATCCTCGGTGCCGGTGACATCGCCACCAACCAATTCGTGCCTGCCCTGAAATCCCTGGACGCCTGCCACGTCCTGGCGGTAATCGACCAGAACCTCGCGGCCGCGGAGGCCCTGGCCCGCCAGTGTGGGGCCCCACGCGCCCTGGCGGATGCCAAAGAGATCCAGCGGATTCCCGAGGCCGACGCCGTGTACATCGCCACCTGGCCGGTGTCGCATTGCGAGCACGCCGTCCTGGCGGCCGAAGCC
>JACQVO010000208.1 GCA_016209725.1 Candidatus Methylomirabilota bacterium
AGAGAAGCCCTTTTTCCTAGCTGTCATTTTCGGAAGAAGGGGACGATATTGTGGGAGTCTATCCTCGTGCGTCTTCTTCGTGGGAGATATACTACGTTGGTTCCGAATGCAACTTATTGTGAGGCGTTGACGGGCAGAGGGGGGCGATGGGGACCCGAGCAGCGACTGATAAGCCCACTCGGCTGCCGCGGTGGGGGGAGGAGCATCGGA
Source organism: Candidatus Methylomirabilota bacterium (assembly GCA_016209725.1). Classification (GTDB taxonomy): domain Bacteria; phylum Methylomirabilota; class Methylomirabilia; order Methylomirabilales; family 2-02-FULL-66-22; genus 2-02-FULL-66-22. The sequence continues at coordinate 211 of JACQVO010000208.1, forward strand.
GCATCTCCCGGAAAGCCGGGCAGGACTCGGAGATCCGCCCGACTGTTCGCAGCAGCGCATTGCCCTTTGCAACCGTGGCCTGGATGTTCAACGTCGAAATGAGGAGTCGGATACATGCGTGGAAGCCAGCCCTTCCGTCATAAGTTGCTTTCAGCACCTACGTCCCCATCTCACGTGAGCGCTGAGGCTTCGGCGGAGGGTTGAAAAAGCTCGACGTGGAGATCCGCAGGCTGACCGGCGACCGCCGTCGGTCCTCGCCCGAGGCGGTGAACAGGACGGAAATCAACTACGCAAACACCAGGCGTCCCCTGGGCGCAGGGATCGGGCTGCCCAGTTCCTTGGCGGTTTCGATCCACTCTTTGATGATTACTTCAACATTGGCAAGGGCCTCCTGGTAGGTTCCCCCATCCGCCGCACATCCCGGCAGCTCCGGAACCTCGGCGACGAACGCTTGGTCTTCATCGCTCCAGTAGAGTATGACCTCATACTTAATCATCTGCCTTACCCCCGAGTCTGTAAGATATGGTGGGTGGGGATGCTGTCCGGGCGTCTGCGCTGGCGGGGGAGACTTTGAATCCCTTCGCCCACAGGAAAGCGATGCCAGTTACCGCCAGAGCGTGGGGCCAGAGATGTGCAAGCCGGGAAAGTCCGGGTGGGAAACGGTCGCTTCGGCGCCACCAGTGACCACAAGCTGGTATGCGCCTCCAGCCAGGCGGTAGCATTCCATCTGTTGTGAAACGGGATCGACAAGCCAATAGTGCGGGACACCCAGTGCGGCGTACCGCTGGGCCTTCGTGGTGCGGTCGTACTGTGCCGTGGCCGGAGAAAGCACCTCAACGACGATCAGCGGCGCACCTTCGATCCCCCGATCGGAAACTTGGGCGGAACTGGCGGCGACCACAATGTCGGGCTGCACAACGTCATTATCGGTCAGGATGACATCGACAGGCGAGACCAGGACTTCTCTGGGAGGACGGAAGTGATCTTCGAGAGCCCGGAGCAGACGCTGAACGAGCCGTTGGTGCAAGGGACTGGGCGCTGGCGCCACATGCACCTGCCCGGCGATCAGTTCATACCGCTTGCCGTTGGGCGGAATCGCGCAATAGTCCGCGTAATCGAGTTTGGTCTTCAATCCGGTCTGCATAGTTGCCCTCTTGCGGCGAGTATACTCAAGGCCCAGTCGGTGTCAATCACGGAATCATTGGCAGTCCCCTGCCGGTATGTCGGGATCAGGCCGTCTTCTTGACCTATCGGCGGGTCTCGCCGTTTCGCGGGAGCGCCAAAGCGGGCCTGCACGGCGGCCGGATTTCCCGCTCGCTGGGCCTTGTCTGGGGGCGGCTTTGCTTGGCCACGGAAATGCGTCCCACGCATCGCGGCGGGGCCCGAGGAAGTCGGGATACCCATCTCTCCTGTTCCCCGGCCTGCCGTCAAGCCAGAGCGACAAACTCTCGAATGAACCGCGATGGCGCTTGACCCCGCGAGTGGGGTTGGACTAGCATGATTTGGGAAACGCCCTCTGGTCACGAATCGGACGCACCCACACACCGGCGGTCGGCAGAGCAATAGGAGGAGAACGACGATGGCCACGCTGGCAGAGCTGACGCCTCGGGCGCAGGAGATCCTGGGGCGCGAACAGAAAGCATACGAGATCGCCAATCCCAAGTCGCGGGAGGCGTTCCAGCGCTCCTCCCAAGTCCTGCCGGGCGGGGTCACTCGACAGCTCTGCTATTTCCCGCCATTCCCATGCTACGCGGACTACGGCGAGGGGTGCTGGTTCGTTGACATTGACGGCAACCGGCGCCTGGACCTGTTCAACAATGCCACCTCCCTGATCCTGGGGCATCGGCCGCCGGCCGTGATGAAGGCCGTGCGGGAGCAGTTGAGCCGGGGCACCGCCTTCCAGACGAACACCGGCCTGGAAACACGCCTGGCGGAGAGGCTGGTCGAGCGGGTCCCCTCCGTGGAACAGATCCGCTTCACCAACAGCGGGAGCGAGGGGACGCTCATGGCCGTTCGGGCCGCCCGCGCCTTCACCGGCCGGCCCAAGATCGCCAAGATGGAAGGAGGCTACCACGGCTCCCACGACGCGGTGGAGATCAGCGTGCGCCCGCCCCTGGATCCCGCCGTGGCGGGACCGGCGGAGGCGCCGACGGCCGTGCCGGGGTCGGCCGGAATCCCGCCTGGAGTGGTGGGGGACGTCGTCCCGCTGCCGTTCAACAATCTGGAGTCGGCACGGGCAGTCCTGGATCGCCAGGCGTCCCAGATCGCCGGGATCATCGTGGAGCCGATCTTGGGTAGCGTGGGGTTCATCCCGGCCGAGCGGGAGTTCCTCCTGGGGCTCCGAGCCGAGGCGGCCCGCCGGGGGATGGTCTTCATCCTGGACGAGGTCCAGAGCTTCCGTCTGAGCCGGGGCGGTGCCCAGGCCCTCTTCGGCCTTCGGCCGGACCTCACGACTTTCGGCAAGATCATCGGCGGCGGGTTCCCGGTGGGGGCTTTCGGTGGACGGCGGGACATCATGGCCCTCTTCGACTCTTCTTCGGGCCGGGCCAGGATCCCCCACGCCGGGACATTCAACGGGAATCCCATCACCATGGCGGCCGGGATGGCCACGCTGGAGCAATTAACGGAATCCGCTTTCGCCTGGCTCAACGGCACGGGCGATCGCCTGCGCCTGCGCCTGCGGGAACTCGGAGAGCGCTCCGGGGTCCCGATGCAGGTCACCGGCATCGGCTCTATGTTCAAGATCCACTTCAGCGCCTCGCCCGTGCGTGATTACCGCTCGGCACAGCAGGCGAGCCACACGATCCACGAGGCGTTGTTTTTCTTCGGCCTGAACCGCGGGCTGTACCTGTCGAGCGGCGGGCGCTGTTGTTTGTCCACGGCCATGGGCGATGCCGAGGTGGACACGTACCTGGCCGCGGTGGAGGAGTTCCTGGTGGCCCTGGCGCGATAGGCGCCAGAATGTCAAACTGAAAACCGACAATTGAAAACCGGCCATATGAATTACGAGGGCAAATCGTCGGTTGTCGCTTGTCCGTTTTGCATTGGGGATGCTGCGAGATTTCCCTTGACACGCCAGGCCGAAAAGGGCTCAACTTACTGGAAAGAGCCCTGTCCCCGAAAGGAGGGATTCCGGTCAGGGGGACGAAGACCGCGAGCCACGATCGTGTTTCGACCATCCTGCTGAAAGGAGGGATCTGGTTTTTGCGCTGGCGCACAAAAACCAAAACTGAAAGGCATCAGGGAACCCCTGTGGCATTGGCTGGGAGCAAGCAACGACCATCCCAGGAGGAGGGAACCCCCCAGGGGTTACGCACGACGGAATCCGACCCGGATCGCAGGAGTCACTCTCCATCCCGGATTCCCTTGATGAGACTGGTCGGAAGCCCCGTGCAAGAAATTCTTGGCCCCACAAGTTTGGTTTTTGCGCGCCCAGCGCGCAAAAACCAGGAGGGATCGTCCCATGAGAGGCGGAAAGGTGCTCGCGACAGCCCTGGCGCTCCTGCTCCTGCTCCCAGCCGTGGTGCTGGCCGGCGCAGCCAAACCGACCATCACCCTGTGGTATCCGGCAGGAGACATCACGGCCGGGGCGGCCCACTTTGCCGACAAGACCCTGTTTACCGAGTTCGAAGCCAAGAACAACGTCAAGGTCGAGGCGGTGGCGCTGGATTACGACACCATGCAGCAGAAGATCTTTGCCGCCGCCGCCGGCAAGAACATCGCCGACATCCTGTTCGTTGACGACTCCTGGATGCCCGGATTCCTCAAGGAGGAAATGCTGGAGCCGGTGGCGGATGCCAAGGCCAAGGCGTGGCTGGAGGCGGTATCGCCCGAGATCCGCGAGCTGTCCGACTTCGGGAAAGGCCGGATGTGGGGCTATGTGCAGTACGGCATCGACGTCTACGGCCTGACCTGGAACAAGGAGCACTTCAAGGAAGCGGGCCTGGATCCCGAGAAGCCGCCCAAGACCTGGGCCGAGTTCCGGGAGTACGCGAAGAAGCTGGTGAAGCGCGACGCCCAGGGGAACATCACCCGAGTGGGCTACGCCATCCGGCACGTGGGGCATCCGCACGGGGTGGTCCACAAGCACTTCTGGGCCATCTACGGGGCGGGTGCGGCGCTGCTGGATGACCACCGCGCCCTGCGGGGCGGGAAGACCCTCATCAATACGCCGGGCGGGAAGGCCGCCCTGCAACTCGTCCTGGACATGCTGGACGTGGACAAGTCCACCAGCCTCAACTTCCCGGACCCACGGGCCGCCTTCCTGAAGGGCATCGCCTCGATGCAGATCAGCGAGACGGTAAGCATCCGGGCCCGCCAGCCCAAGGAGGCCCCCGAGCTCAAGTGGGGCATGGCCTTGCCGCCGGTGCCCAAGGAGGGGGACAAGTCTGTGACCAACCTGGGCGGGTGGCTCTACGTCGTGCCCAAGCTGGCCAAGAACAAGGCCAAGGCGTGGCAGCTCATCGAGTGGATCAACAGCCCCGAGAAGGACTACGAGCTGTGCAAGAAGTACAACGCCTCGCCGCGCTACAAGGTCAACTGGGATAAGGACCCGTTCAAGTCCGACCCGTACAACCAGGGCCTGAAGCAGCTCTATCCCTACGGAAGGAAGCTGCCCATCAATCTCGGCTTCAATGGCGTGATGGATGCCATGGGTGGTGCGATTCAGAAGGTCTGGCATCACGAGGCAACAGTTGACGCCGCCCTGGCCGAGGCGGAGCGGCTGGCCAGCAAGGCCATCGCCGACGCCGCCAAGTAGCTTGGAGACTCGCCGCTCGGCTGCTGCCCCACGGGGGGAACCCCGTGGGGCAGTTTCATTGTGACCGGACCCGGAAGGATGGAAACGGCATGAGGGGCCATGGGAAGCGATCGGCCCGGCAGCTCTTGGCCCGGCTCTACGCCAGGCGCATCCTGCATGCCTACCTGTTCATCGCCCCGGTCATCGTCCTCTTCGGGATTTTCCGGGTGGCCCCCTCCATCCAAACCCTGCTCTACAGCTTCTACAAGGTGGAACTCCTCAGGGGCCGATTCACCTTCATCGGACTGGACAACTTCCACTCACTTTTTACCGACGAGATCTTCCGCAAGGCGACCGTCAATACCCTGACCTACGTCGTGACCATCGTGCCCATCTCGGCCTTCCTGGGGCTGATCCTGGCTGTCCTCTTCAACGCGAAGTTCCACCTCAAGGAATTCTTCAAGGCGGTGTACTTCTCCCCCATGGTCACCAGCACCGTGGCCGCCGCCATGGTCTGGTGGTGGATGTACAACCCGCAGTTCGGCATCTTCAACGTCCTGCTCAAGCTGGTCCGCGTCCCGGAGCAGCCCTGGCTAATGTCCAGCCAGATGGCCCTGCCCTCCATCATCA
>JACQVO010000214.1 GCA_016209725.1 Candidatus Methylomirabilota bacterium
GATATGACGGTTCCGGTCCCGGCGACGGCCGAGGCGTGGCGGCGCTGGCTGACGGACGGCGTGCTGCCCTACTGGACGGCGACCGTCGCCACCGCGCCCGCCGGCTTCGTCGAATATCTAACCCCTCAAGGTGGGCCCGACAACCGGCTGGAGAAGACTCCGCTTGTCACCGCGCGCCTTGTTTACAGCTTCAGCCATGCCCATGTCCTCGGGCTTGGCACGGAGGCCCTGGCTGCCGCGGAGCACGGCTTCCGGTTCCTGACCGAGTGCTGTTGGGACGCCAACGAGGGCGGCTTCTTCCATGCCGTCACGATCGATGGCCAGCCGCTCGACCGGCGCAAGGACGCCTACGATCATGCCTTCGTGCTCTTCGCGTTGGCGTGGCTCCATCGCGCGACCGGCCGGCGAGAGCCGCTCGACTGGGCGGGACGCACGATAAACTATCTGGAGTCCGTGCTCGCCGACTGGGCCGCGGGCGGCTTTCGCGAGCACCACCTGGCGGGACAGCCGCAAGCGCATCCCCTGCCCCGGCGCCAGAATCCCCACATGCACCTGCTGGAGGCCTTCCATGCGCTCTACGAGGCCACGGCGGACCACGCCTGGCTCGACCGCGCCGAGGCGATCGTGGAGCTGTTCCGCCGGCATTTCTTCGACGAGGAGAGCGGGACGCTCGGTGAGTTCTTCGGCGCCGATTGGCGGCCGGCCTCGGATCCGTCGGGCACCCTGCGCGAGCCCGGCCACCATTTCGAATGGGTCTGGCTGCTGCACCACCATGCCCGTCTCACCGGGCGCGACGACGTCCTCACGCCGGCCGGCCGCCTCTACCGCTTCGCCCTCCGCCACGGGGTGGAGCGGGACGGCCGTTTCGTCCCGGCCGTCTTCGACGAGGTCGACCGTTCGGGCCGGGTCGTCACCGACAACAAGCTGCTCTGGCCCCAGACCGAGGCGATCAAGGCGCACCTCGCGCGCTGGGAGTTCCTCGGCGACGCAGAGGCGGCGATGCGCGCCCGCGCCCACACAGAGATGGTATTCCGCCGGTACCTCATCGACGCCACGGCGCGCTGGCGCAACCGGCTTGCCCGAGACGGCCGGGACATCGCGGCCGAGCTTCCCGTACGGGTGTTTTACCACGTGTTTCTCTGTTTCGCGGAGCTGATGCGGCTCTGGACCGGGCCTGTGGGAGAGGGTTACCCGACGCCTGGGGTACCTCCCACTGCCAGTTGAACCGGGTCGGCGCGCGGGACAGCGTCCTCGAAGCGAGAGACAAAGTGGGGAGGGGGAAAGGAAGGCGTTCATGAGGCTGGCCGGCAAGGTGGCGGTGATCTCCGGCGGCGGCTCCGGCATCGGACGTGCCACCGCCATCCTCTTTGCCCGCGAGGGCGCCAGGGTCGTGATTGGCAACCGCAACGTCACAGCAGGGGAGGCGACAGTCGCCTGTATCTGCGCCGAGGGGGGCGAGGCTCGCTACGTGCGCACCGACGTGACCGTGGCGGCCGACGTGCAGCGCCTGATCGAGAGCGCGGTGCAGGTCCACAGCAAGCTGGACTGCCTGTTCAACAACGCCGGCATCAACATGCCCGGCTCCGTCCTCGACGTCCCGGAGACGGACTGGGATTACACCATGGCGGTCAATCTGAAGAGCGTGTTCCTGGGCTGCAAGTACGCTCTGCCGCATCTGATCCGCAACGGCGGCGGGACGATCATCAACAACTCGTCCAATGCGGGCCTGATCGGCCGGCCAAACGACCCGGTCTACTGCGCCAGCAAGTATGGGGTTGTCGGCCTGACCAAGTCCATGGCCCTGCTCCACGGCCCGCAGAACGTGCGCGTGAACGTCATCTGTCCGGGGCCCGTCGAATCCAATATGACGGTGGAGGGGCGCCGGGCAATGGGCGCGGCTGCGTACGACCGCAAGGTGGCCGGCGAGACGGCGCTCAAGCGCATCGCGTCTGCGGAGGAGGTGGCCGAGCTCGTCGTCTTCCTTGCCTCAGATGCGGCGCGCAACATCACCGGGGCCGCCATCCCCACCGACGGTGGCAAGACCGCTGGGCTCCTCCCCGGCCTCGTCCCCGTGTCCTAGGGGCTCACGCCTGGGGTGATCGAGTCCCCGCGATCCAGCAGCCCCCTTCAACCCAGACAGTGCATTTGAATCGCCAAGGCCGCCAAGCACGCAAAGAAATCCCTCATATACAAAGAAACGGCGGGAATAGAGACGTGGGGGATAGGGGAACATTCTGGCCCATAGGCTGGGCCCAGAAGCTGAAGCCTGATGGAGACTTGCGGTCTTTGCGAGCTCTGCGGTGATATGGTTGGGTTCAAAGGAGATGGTCCACCCGGGTCCTGGATATCCAGGTGCACGCCAAGGGGAACAGCAGCGCGGTCTTGCCGTGGGTCCCCAAGGCGCAAGCTTCTTTCCGGGTGACCGGCCTTGCCGGCCCCGTCCAGCCCCTGGGACTGCGGGCGCCTTTTCTGTTGACATGTGAGGCGGTCTTGGATAGGCTCCCGATGGCGTGATCCTGCGTATCCTTAGACCAGAGCACTGCAAGGGGATGGTCGGTGATGATCCAGCGATTTCAGGGAGCGCCGTGACCTTTCTCCGAGACAGGGTGAACGATTGACGGAATCAATCGGTTTCTCCGCGTGCAGGAGGTCAACGATGGTAAGACTCACGGTCGTGGTCCTCATGGGTGCGCTCCTCTGCCTTCCTTCGCCTGCCATGTCGAAACCTGAGGTCCTGACGGATTCCGCACTAGATGAGATCTCGGCTGGTGCACAGCCCCCGCAGCCCCCACAACCTCCCCAGGGCCCCCTGCCGCCAAACGGACCCCAGAGTCCGAACGGGCCACAGCTGCCCATCGGTCCCCAGGGTGCGATCGATCCCCAGTCTCCGCAGAATCCACAAGGCCCTCAGTCGCCACAGGGTCCCCAGGCGTCGAATGGGCCTCAGGATCCGAACGGACCGCAGGGGCCACAGGATCCCATTGGACCGCAAGCTGCCATCGGCCCGCAGTCCCCGAATGGACCTCAGAATCCCGTCGGGCCACAGGGTCCAAACAGTCCCCAACTGCCGCAGCTCCCCAACTTGCCCCAGCTCCCCCAACTGCCGCAGTTGCCCAACGCACCCCAGCTCCCGCAGTTGTCTCAGCTCCCGCAGCTTTCTGTACTTCCCCAACTGCCGCAGCTCCCCAACTTGCCCCAGCTCCCGCAGGGATCTGTGCCTCCGCAGCCGCCACAACCTCCAAACTAATGTGGGAGGGGGAGGCCCTGCTGGAATTTCCGGCTTAGATGGGTTACAGCCAGTCCCCGGCCCACCGTTCGGGAGGGCGTAAAGGCCCTCCCGGCGGCAGGGCCGGGCGAACACTTCGGCTGTTCTCAGGGCGACAGAGGCATCCCACTCGGGACTACGAGCGGATTGGGATTCAGCGCGTCGTCCCGCTCTCGAAGGCAGCCCACCCCGAATACCACGACCGAAGAGTCCTCACGCCATCTCTGACGAAGAGTGTGAATCTGCAGGGGTTGGCGGGTGGGCTCCTCTCTTTTCTGTTCTTGTTTTCCACGCTGGCATGCCAGCAAGCGTCCCGTTGGGATGAGTACCTGTCCAATGGCGCAAAGGCCTACGAGCAGGGCCGTTACAGCGAGGCGGAGAGATGGTTGCAGGATGCCTTGAGGGAGGCGGAGCGATTCCGATCGAACGACTCGCGCCTGGCCACCACGCTCGACGATCTGGCAGAGGTGTACCGCGCCCAGGGCAAGTTCGCCGAAGCCGAGCCGCTGTACAGGCGGTCGCTGGCGCTCCGGGAGAAGGCGGTGGGGCCGGAGCATTCCGACCTGGTCGGCACCCTGAATGGCCTGGGGGATCTCTACCGCGCCCAGGGCAAGTTCGCCGAGGCGGAGCCGCTGTACAGGCGGTCGCTGACGATCCTCGAGCAGAAGCACGGGCGGAGCCACCCGGAGGTTGGCGCCGGCCTCGAACGCCTGGGGGATCTCTACCGCGCCCAGGGCAAGTTCGCCGAGGCCGAGCCGCTCTACAGGCGGTCGCTGGCTCTCTGGGAGAGGGTGCTGGGACGGGAACACCCCCATGTGGCGACCAGCCTGGAGAAGTACGCTCTCCTGCTTCGGAGCATGAACCGGGAGGCAGAGGCGGCAGCGATGGAGGCCCGGGCCAAGGCGATCCGGTCCAAGCAACCTCGGGCGAACCCCCCGAAGTGAGCATCGGCAAGTTCTGGCCGGCGGGTCGGTCCCGATGCCGACGGCAGGTTTTCCCGAGGCGGAATTCGTGGTTCACGCCCGCGTGTCATTTCTGGTGATCCCTCCGGCGGGACACGCCATGGCGTTCGGGACTTGCAAGTCCTTACGACCCGCCTCCGATTTCCTGCGACTGCTCCCGATTGCCGACTCCACTGCCGTCGCAGTGCTGGCCCTCGATCGTGGCAGCCTGCTGAACCATGCCGGAGGTGAGGACCATGGACCGTCGCCCGGAGGAGAGATGCTTGCCGGGATTTGTCTGGTTGGACAACCCGCTGCCTGTTCCGGCTGGACGAAGGGCAGGAGGGTCGCCAGGCTCTCTGCGGAAACCTGCCAGGGCCACGCCAACAAGGGATCAGGGAGAGGGGGTCAAAGGAGATGCCGATGAGCCAACTGTTTGAGAATCGCGTCAAGCACATGCTCAAGGCCGGCAAGAAGACCGCCGGGGCCTGGGCTCAACTGTGCAGTCCCGCGTCCACAGAGATCCTGTGCCGCGCCGGCTTTGACTGGATCCTGATTGATATGGAACACTCCCCGGGTGACATGCAAACCTTGGTGGCACAACTCCAGGCCATGGGGGGCTCCGGGGTCGTCCCGATCGTTCGGGCGCCGTGGAACGACATGGTATGGATCAAGCGCATCCTGGATGCCGGGGCCTACGGCGTCATGGTCCCGTCGGTCAACACGCGGGAGCAGGCGATCGCCGCCGTGCAAGCGTGCAAGTACCCACCGGTCGGCGTCCGCGGGATTGCGGGCAGCCCTCGGGCCGCTGGATTCGGACGGGACACCGCGAGCTATCTCAAGCGGGCGAACGATGAGATCCTGGTGATCCTCCAGGTCGAGACGCCCCAGGCCGTCGAGAACCTCGACGAGATCGGCAAGGTCCCTGGAGTTGATGCCCTCTTCATCGGCCCCATGGATCTGTCCACCTCCATGGGGCACCTGGGAAACCCCGCTCACCCCGAGGTCCAGGCGGCCATCGCGAAGGTGGAGGCGAAGGCCAGGGCTCTGAATCTCTCCCTCGGAACGATCTCCGCTGGCTGGGAGCAGGCCAAGGCCCTGTACGACCGCGGCTTTCAACTCGTCACCCTGCTCTCAGATGTGATCCTTGTCTCCAAGGCGTCCGCAGAGGCCGCCGCCAAGTTCCGCGAGACATTTCCGCAGGGGTAGGGGGGAGAGAGCCGAGAGGCGGGAAGCGGGAGGGGGGAGGGGTGAGGAGAGAGAGCGGCGTCCCCGTGGGGTCGCCGGTGGAATGAAGAGCGGGCAGGCTGAGATCGGCCTGCCCGCCTTTCCCTGACAACCCAGTAAGAGGGAGGCAGGGCTTCTGCGTTCACTCTTTCTGTATGCATGGGCGCGCCGCGGTGTACCGCCTCCGCTCCGAGACCATTGACCGCAGCCCCCGTCATTCTCGACAATTGTGTTGACAGCCCCCAGACCCACAACTAAAGTCAGTCCATTAATCTTGTTTTCGCCGAAGGACCAGACTCAAGCATGCGCATCGATTTGCACCTGCATACCACTGCCTCGGACGGACTGCTCCCTCCAACGGCCTTGGTCGAGGCGGTACGGGCCGCCGACCTCCAGGTCTTCAGCGTCACCGACCACGACACCGTGGACGCCCTGGAAGAGGTCGAGGCCGATGCCAGGCGGTTCGGGCTGCGCCTGATCCCGGGCATTGAGCTCTCGGCCATGTGGCGGAAGGTGGAGTTTCACATCCTCGGGTATTTCGTGGATCCGGGGGACGCGGCGCTGCTTGCCTTCCTGCGCGCGAGGCGCGAGGCGCGGCGGACGCGACTCCGGGTGATGCTCAACCGGTTGCGGGGGCTGGGGATCGTTGTCGAGGCGGAAGAGGTCTTGGCCCGGGCACAGGACGGGAATGTGGGTCGCCCTCACCTCGCCCGCGTCCTGGTCCACCGCGGGTTCGTCGCCAGCACCGACGAGGCGTTTGACCGATACCTGGCCGAAGGAAAGCCGGCGTACGTTCCACGCCCGGAGGTGACGGTCGCCGACGCGATCCGGGTGATTCACGAGGCGGGAGGGTTGGCATCTCTGGCCCATCCGGGCTTGCACAACCGGGACGAGGCCATTCCGGAATTGGTCGCAGCCGGCCTGGACGCGATCGAGGTGTACCACGTCAATCATTCGCCGGGTCTGGCCACGCATTACCGCCGCGTGGCTGCAGAGCGGGGGCTGTTGGTGACGGGCGGTTCGGACTTCCACGGGGCGGCGGCGCAGGGTCACGGCCCTGCACCCGGGTTGCCCTGCCTGCCCGAGGCGGAGTTCCACCGGCTGGTGGCGGCCACGGAAGCGCGCCGGGCCGCCATGCGGCATTGAGGTGGGCGGTGGATTTCGATCTCGGTGGGCGGACGGCGAGGATCCTTTATACATCCGAATCGAGGGTTGACTACCGCGCGCTGTTCCGGGACCTCTGTCGCGACCTGCGCATGCGGGTGACGATGTGCCGTCTCGGCCCGCGCGACTTGGCGAAGCGGACCGGAACCTGCGGCCCCTGCGGGCGGGCGTTGTGCTGTAAGAGCTTCCTCGCGGACTTTCCCCCCGTTGCCGTGAAGATGGTGAAAGCGCAGCAGTTTCCACTGACGCCGGATCGCTCTGCGGGGATGTGCCGGCGGCTGAAGTGCTGCCTGACATTCTCGCGCGACCAGCCCACAGTCCCTCTGGCCGATACTCAGCCAGGCTTGGAGCGTTCTTTGGCGAGGGCAGATGGCTTGCCAGGGTATGAATAATCCAGTATCATCCCCTGACCGAATCCTCGCAGTTGCCCGTGGTGCCGCCGGCCCGGCGTCGGGGTCAAGAGCGGAGGGGAAGCGGATCCATGGACGGACAGGATAGGCGGCTCCTGAACGTGATCCAGGCGGATTTCCCGCTGGTCTCGCGTCCGTTCCAGGCCCTGGGGATCCCGCTGGAGCTGTCTGAAGGCGAGGTGATCGACCGGATCGGCGCCCTCAGGCAGCGGAAGATCATCCGCCAGATCAGCGCGATCTTCGACACGCGCAGCCTGGGCTACAAGAGCAGTCTGGTGGCGATGCGGGTGCAGCCGGACAGGCTGGAGGCGGCCGCGGCCGTGGTGAACAGCCATCCCGGCGTCAGTCACAACTACCAGCGGAACCATGCCTTCAACCTGTGGTTCACGCTGGCCGTGCCCCCCACGAGCGATCTGGAGTGGACCGTGCAGCACCTGCACGCCATGGCCGGCGCCGACTCGACCCGAATCCTGCCCACGCTGCGGCTCTTCAAGATCGGGGTGCAACTGGACATGGAAGGGAAGAGCGGTGCGGAGCGCGTGGGGTCCCGCGACGCGGGATACAGCGATACCCGGCGGCCGGCGGCCGGCCGCGACGGCCTGCGCCCGATTGATCTCGCCGCCATCAGCGAGTTGCAGGCAGACATCCCCCTGATCCCGGGGCCGTTCCGTCCCATGGCGGAGCGGATCGGCATTCCGGAGGGAGCCCTCTTCGAGGTGGCCGCGCACCTCACCGCCCAGGGGTATCTCAGGCGGGTGGCAGCGGTCCTGCACCATCGCGAGGCCGGCTTCGGCGCGAATGCCATGGGTGTGTGGGTGGTCCCACCCGAGCGCTCGGAGGAGATCGGCAGGGTCATGGGCAGCTTCAAGGCCGTGAGCCACTGCTACCTGCGACCGACCTATCCGGACTGGCCCTACAACATCTTCACGATGGTCCACGGGCAGAAAGACAAGGATTGCCAGGAGATCATCAGCGCCATTTCCCAGGCGACCGGCATCGCCGAGTTTGCCCTCCTGTACAGCACGAAGGAGTACAAGAAGATCCGCCTGAAGTACTTCACCCCCGAGCTGGACGAGTGGGAAGCTCGCGCCCGACAATCCCTGGATGCATTTGCCGCAGGGCCTCCGGTCCCGGCGGGCGAGCGGGCGTAGCCGGTGGCCCGTCCGGGTGGCGGACCGGTCCACGCCGTCGCGGGAGCAGGGGTGGATGTCAGGCGTTGAGTGGCTCACCCGGTTTGCCCACCTCCTGGCCTCCATGGTCTACCTCGGGGGCTCCTGGTTTCTGGGCGCGGCCCTGATTCCGGGCCTGTCGGCGGTGGCGCCGGAGCGGCGCGTCCGAATCGTGGCTGCGGTCATCCGGTGGTACCACCCGACCAGCCTGGCGGCGCTGGGGGTGTTGGTCATGACGGGCGCCTTCACTCTGACATCGGCGAAGGCTGCCCTGGGGCCGCAATACTTTCCCGCACTGTTCACGCTCCTCGGTCCGAAGCTCCTGCTGGCCTTCGTCCTGGTGATGCTGAGCAGCTACCAGTTCTTCGGCCTGGGACTGCGGCTGGTCCGCTCGCTCCCCGAGGGTGAGGGGGCCGTGGACGCCGACGTGCAGGCCTGGCAGCTCAAGGTCGTGGGCCGGATTCAGGCGTGTGCCCTGACGGGCGCTGTCCTGGCCGCGGCCTTGGGCGGACTGGGATTGGCACTGGCGCGGACCTAGGGGAGGGACCCCGCCGGTTCTGGACGCGAGTCCGGAGGAGGCGGGGATGGGGCCCCGGGGGCGAGAAGCCGGAGAGACGCCGGAGGGAACGCATGGCCGAGGCCATGGTGGATGTTCAGGGCCTCACGAAGGTCTTCGGGAGGACGCTGGCCCTCGACGCGGTGGACCTCCAGGTGGAATCGGGGGAGGTCGTCGCCCTCCTGGGCCCAAACGGGGCGGGAAAGACCACCCTCCTGAAGCTCCTGGCCACGGCGGTCAAACCCAGCGCGGGCGGCGGGCGCGTGTTGGGGCTGGACCTGCTGAAGGGGCGCGATGCCATCCGGCGACGCATCGGGATGATCTCCCACAATCATCACCTCTACGAGGAGCTCACCGCCGAGGAGAACCTGCAGTTCGCCGCGACCATGCACGGAATGCGGGTGGAGGGCGGCGCGATCATAAAGGCGCTCACCGAGGTCGGCCTGGACGGTCCGGCCCGCTGGAAGGTCCGGACCTTCAGCACCGGGATGAAACGGCGCCTGGTGATCGGCAAGATGCTTCTCTTCGAGCCGGACCTCCTGTTCCTGGACGAGCCGCACAATACGCTGGACCAGGCGGCCATCGCCCTCCTGAACGGCTACGTGGCCTCGGTCGCGGCGCGCGGTGGGGCGGCGGTGGTGGCGACCCACAACCTCTCCCGGGCCTATGGCATGGCGGATCGCTTTGTGCTGATGCGGGATGGCGCGGTGGCCTGGCGGGTGGGGAAGGACGGCCTCTCCGCCGACCAGCTCCGCGATCTCTACGCGCGGTACGCGGAGTCGGATGAGTCTGACAAGTCGGACAGGTCGGACAGGTCATGGTAGCCGAACTCCTGCGGCGCACGTGGGCGATGACGTGGAAAGACGTCACGGTCGAGCTCCGCGCACGGGAGCGGGTCACTGCCATGCTGTTCTTCGCGGCCCTGGTGCTGTTCATATTCAACTTTGCCCTGGGCCCGGATCGGGAGAAGCTCCGGGAGGTGGCGCCGGGCCTCCTGTGGCTGGCGTTCCTGTTCACCGGGATGCTGGGCCTGGGGCGCAGCTTCCAGGCCGAGCGGGAGAACGAGTGCTTCGAAGCACTCCTGCTCACCCCGGGGGATCGCGAATCCATCTACTATGGAAAGCTGGCGGGCAACGTCCTGTTCATGGTCATAGCCGAGGCGCTGATCCTGCCGCTCTTCGGGATCCTCTACAACCTGGATATCTGGGGGCTCCTGCCTTCGCTGGCCCTGGTGGCGTTCCTGGGGACGCTGGGTTTCTCGGCCGTGGGCACGCTCTTGGCGGCCATGACGGCGCACATCCGGGCGCGGGAGGTGATGCTGCCGCTGCTCCTCTTCCCGCTCACGGTGCCGGTGATCCTGGCGTCGGTTCGCGCCACGGAGGCGATCCTGCTCGGCGAAGGGCTGGGTGAGGTGAGCCAGTGGCTGAAGCTCCTGGTGGGCTTCGACGTGATCTTCCTGGTGGTGTCTCCCCTGGTGTTTGAATTCGTCCTGGAGGAATGATGGCGCGTCTGTCCTTTGCGGCACGACTCCATGGAGGCGCGGCTGCCCTCCTGCTTGCCGTCGGCCTATACTGGGGGTTGCTGGCGGTGCCCGCGGATGCATTCCAGGGCGAGGTGCAGCGGATCATGTACCTCCACGTCCCGTCGGTGTCCACGGCCTACCTGGCAATCCTCGTGACGTTCTGCGCGAGTATTCTTTACTTGTGGAAGCGGGACCTGCGAATCGACGCGGTGGCGCACTCCTCGGCCGAGATCGGGGTGGTCTTCCTCGGGATCACGCTGGCCACGGGCGCCATCTGGGGGAAGCCGACGTGGGGGGTCTGGTGGACATGGGACGCCCGCCTGACCGTTACCGCGATTGTATTTACCATGTATGTGGGCTACCTCATGGTGCGGGCATTCGCCGAGGAGCCTCAGGCCGGCGCCCGCTACGGGGCGGTTCTGGCCGTCCTGGGCCTGCCGGCGATCATCCTGAATCACTTCGCCGTCCAGTGGTGGCGCACGCTGCACCAGCCCTCGTCCCTTATCCGACCGGGGGGTCCCTCGGTGGCTCCGGTCATCCTGTGGCCGCTGGTGTTCAACATCGTCGCCATGCTGGTCCTGTATAGTTACTTCCTGCTGGAGCGGGTGCGCCTGGAGCGCATCCGCCATCGCGCCGCGGAGTCGCGACTGAAGCGAGGGCGACGTGGGTAGCTGGGGGTTCGTCGGACTGGCATACGGGGTGGCCTCGGTAGCGTTGATCGGCTATCTCCTCTTCCTGAAGGGCCGCCTGCGGGGCGCCCGGGAGGAGTTCGCGGCGCTGGAGCGCGAGGGCGGTCGGAGGACGCGATGAAGGGACGCAGGCTGAAGTACCTGGTGGCGGGGGGGATCGTGGTGGCCGCCCTGGTGGGGATGATCTACTCCGGCGTCAAGGAGTCGGTGGTGTACTTCTACACGCCGAGCGAGCTTACCCAGAAGAAGGATTCGGTGGAGGGGAAATCCCTGCGGGTGGGGGGGATGGTGGTGGATGGGTCCCTCAAATGGGATCCCCAGGCCCTCCTCCTGACCTTCCAGCTCACGGATGGCCAAGGCGTCGTGATCGTCCGCCACAAGGGGACGGCGCCGGATCTCTTCAAGGAGGGGGCGGGCGCCGTGGTGGAGGGGACCTGGACGCGCGACGGCTACTTCCGGTCGAGCAACATCATGGCCAAGCACTCCGAGGAGTATAAGCCGCCGGTGCACCCGGAGACCCTGGAGTCGAAGAAGGAGCTGTTCAAGTCCATTCTGAAAGAAGGGAAACCATGATCTCCACCCTGGGTGGATTCGTTCTGTTCTTTGCCCTGGGCGTCACGCTGTACGCCGTGGCCGCCTCGGTGGCCGGGGCGCGTGCCGGCCGCGAGGACTGGCTGGCCAGCGCGCGGAACGCCGTGCTGGCGCACTTCTGCCTGGTCACGCTGGCGATCTTTCTGCTGGAATACGCCCTGATCACCAGCGACTTCAGCCTGCGCTACGTGGTCAACACCAGCACCCGGGGGAGCCTGACCCGCTACAAGATCGCCGGGCTGTGGGGGTCGCTGGAAGGCTCGATCCTCCTGTGGGAGTGGCTGCAGGCCCTCTTCGCGACCCTCGTGGTCGCCCGGTACAGCGACCGGCACCGGCAACTCATGCCGTACGTGCAGGCGGTGCTGCAGGGGATCTCCGTCTTCTTCCTGCTCCTCATGACCTTCGGGCCCAACCCCTTCGCCCGCGTCTTCCCGATCCCGCTCGACGGCCGTGGACTGAACCCGCTCCTGGAAGTGACCGACATGCTCGTCCAC
>JACQVO010000217.1 GCA_016209725.1 Candidatus Methylomirabilota bacterium
CCAGCGCTCGATGTAAATAGGGGACGTTGCATTATAGGTATTATTGTTTCACCGGCACCAGCGCTCGATGAGGCTCCTCAACCGGCGGGCCGCTTCTTCTCCACGCTTCGCGGCGAGCGAAATATTGCCACGGGTCTGCCCCAAGATGCGGGCCAGCTCGCTGGCCCGCCGGCCCAGCCGCTCCACCCACACGTATGCCAGGACCTGCCGGGCCCGGGCGGCTGCTGGGACACGGCTCCGACCGAGGATCATCTCGGGCGCCACCCCGAGGGTCTCACCAATCCGTTTAACCAGCGTCGGGAGCGGGACCCGCCGCTGTCGGGTTTCTCCCTCCCGGCAGGCCTGACGCTCGGCTTCTTGCCGCATCGCTTCGACAAAGTCGCTGCTCCCGAGAATGCGCTCGTCTCCCGTGTATGCCTCTCGGCCGCGGCGCAAGGCCTGCACGGCCTGCCAGCCGCCGAGGCTGCGGATCAGCCCGCCTCCCTGCAATTCCGGGCGGCGCCCGAGCGGGATCCCTTCTCCCACGAAGGCCCGATACCGCATCCTGGCACGTCGCGTTGTGCCGGCAAACTGAGAGAGAACCTCGCCCGTCGCCTGCCATGGGCGGGCGACCGTCCCCAGCAGGGCGGCATGCCCCGTGTAGGGGTAGCGGTCCAGGGCGCGCAGGTCTCGTACCGTGCCGGCCCGCAGGGGATTGAGATGGAGGTAGCGCACCAACTCCAGAGAATACGGCTCCTCCTCCACCACGATGGACCGGTACCGATTCTGGAATAGGTGCCCCGCGCGGAGGTGGCGGCGGTTAAAGGCGCCCGCGTAGCCCGTGAGGAGGCTCCGCATGGTGCGGGCCAGAGGCCGGGAGCCCGTCCGGACGAGGAGGTGGACGTGGTTCGGAAGCAGAGCCCAGGCGTGGATGGTGAGCGCGCCGGCCTCGGCAAGATGTGCGAGGCGATCCACGAAGTCGTCCCGGTCCCGGTCATCCCGGAACAGCGGGCGGCGCTCGATGCCCCGCACCATCACGTGGTGGAGCACCCCGGGGGCATCCAGGCGTGGACCTCTAGGCATGGCGGGAGGATACCGCAATTCCACCTAAAATGCAACGTCCCCTGTCTGGGTCACCCTAATGGGGTTGTAGCACCAGCATCCCCAACCGGCTGGTTTACGTCCACAGGAAGCCTCGGATCTCGATAAGTCGGTGGAGATTGCGCTGATCCTCTTCGAGCCACTTGTCTTCCAGCCGACCGTGCCTTTCCAAGGCCCGGTAGTACGCCCCGTATTTCCTCCTATCCGGTCTAACCAGGTCGCACATCTCTGAGCCGGGTATCCTCCTGAACTTCAGGGGTGGCCTGCGCAGTCGGCTGTCGTCGAGGGGGCTTCCCCTCGCTGGCCTTCTCTCTTTCCACCATCTGTACAGGCTCTTGATCTCACTCAAGGCGTGTCGATGGCTCTCGGTCGCATTCCAGTCAATCACCTTCTCGGGGGATTCCTTCTCTACGAAATCCACCAGCACTTGGAAGGCGCCATGCAGAAGGATCTCATCCCTATCATGCCATCCAGTGCCCAGCGTCTGTATCTTCAGGACCTTCACTGTTGGTTCTCCCAATTCGACCGATGGAAAGGGTCAGCCTCTTTATCGGTGGAGCCCCTCAGGGCATTCAGGCGTCGACCGTCGTGGCGGGACGGAAGGATAGCGGAATTCCACCTATAATGCAACGTCCCCTATTTGGGCCGGATTCTTGGTACCGGCGAATTACTCCCTTTCCCGGTACATTCGGATGGCGGGTTCAAGGTGGGAGAGCACTGCCTTGTCGATCTCGTTCTCATCGAGGACCCCAGTGGTGATGGCGTACGCCACGGCCAGATCGAGGGGCGCGGGCACGTTGTAGATCTTGAACAACTCCCTTGACGGGCCGGAGTGGAACTTGTGGATGATCTCGGTCAGCTCGTCGCAGCTCACGGACCCGGCTCGCCACTCATCGAACTTTCCCGCGAGCGGCTCCAGCGCCCGGCGCAACTCTTCTTCATGCGCCTGCCGTGCATACTGCCGGATCAACTTCATGATGGATTTGGGATATTCTCGCACAATTGGGCCTCATGCTCCAACTGCCACCACATCTCTGCGTTGGCCAGCCTCATTCTCCCACGGCGTTCCTGTCGCGATTACGACACGTGCCTCTTGAGCGATTCCCCACTACATCAACAGTGGCACAAGGCTGTATACGAGGGTGGCAGCAGCTGCAACGCTTCGTTAGACGATCTCCTCCGACATACCCGGGACAGCTGCCAGCCACCTCGCGAAGCGCGTCGGAAGATCGCAAAGCGTGAAGGGCTCCGGCGTGCTTCTCGCAAATACAAGCGACATCATGTTGCCGTCCGCCCGCACCTCCGCTGCCAGCGTGAAGCCGGCGGCGGTGAAGAACGGTTCGACGACAAGAACGACGTCATATTGGCGATTGGCATTGTTTGCGGAGTAGGTTGACAGCTGGACGACAGTTGGACGCTCCGGCAGGCCCAGGAGTGCGACACCGGCTATGAGGAGATCGGATGGGTACATGGTGCCTGGTTTCGCACGCACGCGATGCTGGTCAAACATGTACGGATCAAACGAGATTAGGTAGGCGCCTTTGTCGCCCGGAAGTCCGGAACGAAATCGGGAGCGCCAGTCATCGTGGCGAAGCTCGTGAGAGGTGACTCCCACATCAAGCGTCCCGAGCCAGGCCCGGATCGTCTGAGCCGTTTCGCAGTCGCTCTCGCATAGGAGCAAGTGAAGGGACCGATCCCAGATGGCCCGCACGAATACGGCAGACGACGGGTACTGCGTGCCAGCGGCAGGTGCCGTCGTTCGCCAAGTCAGCTCATACGGCGATCGCTGGCCCGGCAGGGCCCTCAGAACAGCATCGAAGTCGCTCGCGGTCTGGCCGGGAGAGTGATGGCGTTCCGCGAAGGGAGCCATTGCGTGCGCGTCGATGAAGCACAGTTCGGAAGGCGAGCCCACCATATCGCGGAGGGAGGTAACCAACTCGGCTAGCACCCAGTGCTGCATCAGATTCCCGCGATTTCCCCTGTACGTCGGCATGGTCGGGTCTCTGTCCGTCGAATGGGGCGGCGGCTGAGCCGCACTCCGCCGCGTGGGGCGGGGCGAAGCCCCGGAGCGGAGTGCAGGGGTGTCGGCTCCGGCCGCGTGAAGGGCCGCACGGGCTGTCCCAGCGCGCGGCGCGCCACCCCTGGAGTCAGGCCTTTATTCCTTTGTCTCGCCTACCGTTGAGGAAACAGGCGTAGGTCTTCTTCGACGCACGGCCTGAGGACGACCTCATCTGCTCGACACCCTCACCCCTGCCCTCTCACCCATCGAAGGAGAGGGGGTGTTTCGAGCCCCCTCTCCCACCAGAGGAGCCGATGGGAATCTCCAGCAGAGGATCGCACCTACGAGCCGGATGGTTTCGGCTTCCACCGCAGGTTGGGCTGGCGGGCGGCCCGGGTCTCGTCCATGCGGCTGACGCGGGGGTTGTGGGGGGCGTTGCGGACCAGGTCGCCGTTCTCCTTGGCCTCCTTGGCGATGGCCTGCATGGCGGCGATGAACTGGTCCAGGGTCTCCTTGCTCTCGGTCTCCGTGGGCTCGATCATCAGGGCCCCGTGGACGATGAGGGGAAAGTAGATGGTGGGCGGGTGGAACCCGTAGTCCATGAGGCGCTTGGCGATGTCCAGCGTCTTCACGTTGTCGGGGATCTGGAGGGCGTCGTCGAAGACGCACTCGTGCTTGCAGTACCGGTCGTACGGCAGATGGTACGCGCCTTTGAGCTGGGTCAGGATGTAGTTGGCGTTGATGACGGCCACCTCGGCGGCGCGGCGCAGTCCCGTCGGCCCCAGGGTCCGAATGTAGGTGTAGGCCCGGAGAAGGACGCCGAAGCTCCCGTAAAAGCTCCGCACCTTGCCGATGGACTTGGGCAGGCCGTAGTTGAGCGCGAACTGATTCCCCTTCTTCTCCACCGTCGGGACGGGGGAGAACGGCGCCAGGTGCCGCTTCATGGCCACCGGTCCCGCCCCCGGCCCGCCGCCGCCGTGGGGCGTGGAGAAGGTCTTGTGGACGTTGAGCTGGATGACGTCGATCCCCATGTCGCCTGGCCGCGCGATGCCGACGAAGGCGTTCAGGTTCGCGCCGTCGCAGTAGACCTGCCCGCCCTTGCCGTGGACGATCTTGGCGATCTCGACGATATGGTCCTCGAAGATCCCCAGCGTGTTGGGGTTCGTCAGCATGATCCCCGCCACCTCATCGTCCATCACCTCGGCGACTGCCTGGGGCTCCACCACGCCTCGGGACCCCGACTTCACCGGGATCACCTGGTAGCCGCAGACGGCCGAGCTGGCCGGGTTCGTCCCGTGGGCCGAGTCCGGGATGAGGATCTTCTTGCGGGGATTCCCCTTGGAAGTGTGGTACGCCCGGATGAGCATGATCCCGGTGAGCTCCCCGTGGGCGCCGGCCGACGGCTGCAGGCTCACCCGGTCCATGCCGCAAATCTCGGCCAGGTACTGCTCCAGCTCCCACAGCAGTTGCAGGGCGCCCTGGCTCACCGCCTCGGGCTGGTACGGGTGCGCCCGGGCGAATCCGGGCAGGCGCGCCATGTCCTCGTTCAGGCGCGGGTTATACTTCATGGTGCAGGAGCCCAGCGGATAGAACCCCAGGTCGATGCCGTAGTTCCACTGGGACATGCGGGTGAAGTGGCGGACCACGTCCACCTCGCTTACCTCGGGGAAGCCGGGGATGTCGTCGCGCAGCAGCTTCTTCGGGATCAGCCGCTCCGCCTTCTTCTCCGGCACGTCCGAGGCGGGCAGCGAGTACCCCACGCGACCGGGGGATCCCTGCTCGAAAATCAGGGGCTCGTTGAAGACCAGCCCGCGGGTTCCAACGGTCTGTCCGCTCATCGCCCACCTCCCATCGTCTTGGCCAACGCGTCAATCTCCTGGCGGGAGTTTTGCTCCGTCACGCACACCAGGAGAGAATCCTTCAACTCGGGATAGAACTGGCCGAGATCCAGCCCGCCGATGATCTGCTTCCGGAGCAGGCCCTTCAGGACATCGCCCGGCTTCCTCTTCACCTGCACGACGAACTCGTTGAAGGTGGGGCCGGAGAACCTGAGGCCGCAGCCCCGCACCTTGGCCAGCCGCTCCTTGGCGTAGGCCGCCTTGCGCAGGTTCTGGAGCGCCACCTCCCGCAGCCCATTCTTCCCGAGCGTCTCCATGTAGATGGTCGCAATGAGGGCGATCAGCGCCTCGCTGGTGCAGATGTTGGACGTGGCCTTCTCACGCCGGATGTGCTGCTCGCGGGTGGCCAACGTGAGAACGTAGCCGGTCCGCCCCTCCCGGTCCTCGGTGGCCCCCACCAGGCGGCCGGGCATCTGCCGGATGAACTTCTCCTGGGTGGCGAAAAAGCCCAGATACGGCCCGCCGAAACTCATGGGCACGCCCAGCGCCTGTCCCTCGCCCGTCACGATGTCGGCGCCACACTCGCCCGGCGGCTTAAGCAGACCCAGCGACACCGGCTCGGGCACGGCCACGACCAGGAGGGCGCCCACGGCGTGGGCAGCTTCGCCGAGTTCCGCCAGATCCTCCACCACGCCGAAAAAGTTGGGGTTCTGGACCACCAGACACGCCGCCCGGTCGGTGAGGGCCGCCTTAATGGCCTTGAGATCGGCCGTCCCCGCCGGCGTGAAGCCCACCTCGTGGAAGGTGAGGTTGATCTGCTGCGCGTAGGTGCGGGTGACCTGGCGGTACTCGGGGTGGACGCTTCGGAGGACGACCACCTCGTCCCGGCCGGTGACCCGGTGGGCCATGAGGATCCCCTCGGCCGTGGCGGAGGCCCCCTCGTACATGGAGGCGTTGCTGACCTCCATGCCCGTGAGCTGGCAGATCAGGGTCTGGTACTCATACATGGCCTGGAGCGTGCCCTGGGAGATCTCGGGCTGGTACGGCGTGTAGGCCGTCAGAAACTCGCCGCGGGAGATCAGGTGCCCGATGATGGCGGGGCTGAAGTGGTTGTAGCACCCCGCGCCCAGGAAGCTGCTATACCGGTCGGCGTCGGCGTTCCTGGCCGCCAGGGCCCGGAGGTGCTTGACCAGATCCGCCTCGGAAAGGGCCGGGGGGATCCGCAGGGGCCGCTTCAGCCGGACCGCCGCCGGGATGTCGGCGAAGAGGTTCTCGACCGACTTCACTCCGATGGCGTCCAGCATCCGCCGGCAGTCGGCGTCGGTGTTCGGGATGTATCGCATCAATGCCCTCCCTCGGCGGCCAGGTAGGCCTCATACGCCTTGGCGTCCATCAGCGTGTTCAGCTCCTTCGGATCGGCCACCTTCACCACGATCATCCAGCCGGCCCCGTAGCAGTCCTTGTTCACCAGCTCCGGCTTGCCTTCCAGGGTGGTATTGGCCTCCACGACCTCCCCGCTCGCCGGGCAGTAGAGATCCGAGACCGCCTTCACCGATTCCACGGCACCGAAGGTCTCCATCTGCTTCAGGCGCCGCCCCACTTTGGGCAGCTCGACGAAAACCACGTCCCCCAGGGCATGCTGGGCGTGGTGCGTGATCCCGACCCGACCCCTGTCCCCCTCCATCTTGATCCACTCGTGCTCCTTCGTGTACTTCAGGTCGGCTGGATACATGTAAGTTCCTCCCTCAACGAAGAGCGTTCGACTGTTCGGCAGTTCGGCAGTTCAAGTCGGCGGGAAGAGCCGAAGCGCCGAACGCCTTTGACCCAGCGTCGGCGCCGGTCGTTCACTCGCCACACTAGCGCTTCCGCTTGTAAAACGGCGTCTGGACGACCCGGGCGGCGACGGGATTGTCCCGGATCAGAACCTCGAATTCGGTGCCGATGGCGGAATGTTCGGCCGCCACGTAGCCCAGGCCGATATTCTTGTTCAGCCAGGGGGCCGGGCCGCCGCTGGTTACCTCGCCGATCGGCTGCCCATTCTTCACGATCTTGTAGTGCGACCTGGCAATACCTCGCCCTGTCATCTCGAAGCCGACGAGCTTCCGCTTCACCCCCTGGGCCTTCTGTTGGGCCAGGGGCGCCTTGCCGATGAACTCGCCCTTCTCCAGCTTCAGGATCCAGGCCAGGTCCGCCTCCAGCAGCGTGTGCTTGTCGTCAATGTCATTGCCGTACAGGGCCATCTTGGCCTCGAGGCGGAGGGTATCCCGCGCCCCCAGCCCGCAGGGAAGCAGTCCGAAGGGTCTCCCCGCCTCCAGCAGGGCGTTCCAGAGCGCCGGGGCCTGCTGCGGTTTCAGGTACACCTCGAACCCGTCCTCGCCGGTGTACCCGGTGCGCGACGCGACCGCGTCGTACCCCAGGACCTTCCCCCGCGCGGACCAGTAGTACTTGATGCCGGAGAGATCCAGGGGCGTGAGTTTCTGCAGGATCTCGATGGCCTTCGGCCCCTGCAGGGCGATGAGGGCCGTCTCGTCGCTCAGGTTCCTCACCTCGACGTTGCCCCGGGTGCGCTCCCGCATCCAGGCGAAGTCCTTGTCGATGTTCGAGGCGTTCACCGTCACCAGGTAGTGGTCGTCGGCGAACTTGTACACGGTGAGATCGTCCACGAACGTCCCGGCCTCGGTGGTGAGGGCCGAGTACTGCACCTGTCCCACCTGCAGCCGCGAGGCGTCGTTGCTGGTGAGGCGCTGCACCGCCTCCAGGGCGGCCGGCCCTCGAAATTCGACCTCCCCCATATGGGAGACGTCGAACATCCCGGCGGCACCTCGGACCGCCTTGTGCTCTTCGAGAATGCCGCTGTACTGGACCGGCATGTCCCAGCCGCCGAAGGGCACCATCTTGGCGCCCAGCTTGCGGTGGACGGCGTTGAGCGGTGTCAGTTTCAGGGGCGCGTCAGGGGCGGACATGGGGCTCCTCCTGGGTGTCCAAGGGGGTGAGACAGAGTGATGAATGAGAGGGACACGGGGGACCGGGTGGACGGCGGCACCGGACGACCGGCGCCGGGACAATGGGCGGGACCAGGGGAGACCCCCGCAGACACGGGGGTCATCAGACCGGGGCCAGAGCGGGCCGACATGGATGGACTCAATCTGTGCGCTGGGAAAAGGGAATCGGGACGGAAAGTGGGGCCGATTCTTCAATGGACCCTGAGGTTTGTCAAGGGAAAAGATCGGCAGCGCAGAGGGTGATGACCAGTTCCTCCATGAGCAGCGCCTCGGGATGACCGGAGGTCTTCAAGGCGAGATCCGTCTCGTGAATCGCCTCCAGCCTGCGGACTAAGTCCGCCATGGAGAAGCGGGTGGCCGCCTTGAACAGATTGAATGCACGGTAGGGCTTCATCGCCAGGAGCTTCGCCGCAGACCCATCGTCGGCCCCGGCCCCCTTTCCGAGGAGGGGGAGGACGCGGGACTGAAACGCCGGGAATGGCAGGTTGGGGTCGAGGCTGCCGCCCAGGTGGCTCTCCAACGCGCTGCGGGCGATGATCAGCCCGCGGAGTTCCCCGGCCAGCACGCCGAGGATCGGGGGGACCGGCTCCCGCTGGGCCATCAGGCTCCGGAAGGCCCGCAGGGCCCTGCCGGCGTCCCGAGCGCTCACGGCATTCGTCAGGTCGAAGACGTTCGCCTCCCGCGAGGTCGTGAGGACCTCCGTGACGTCGGCCGCGGTGATCTCGGGACGCGTCCCCAAGTACAGGAGGACCTTCTCCATCTCCGACTCGAGGGCCCGCATGCTGAATCCCGTGCGCTCGACGATGGCGGCCAGGGCATCCCCGGCAATGCGCTTCCCCGCCGCCGCCACCATCTCCCGGATCTTCGCCCGGGCCGCCTCGGGCTCCATCTGGGTGTCCCAGGGCCGCTTGGAGCGGATGCCGCAGTCGATGACGAACCCCACGGCGGCAATCCGCTTGAAGAGCACCCGGCGTTCGTCCACCACCTCGGCCGTGAGGACCAGCGCGGTATCGGCCGGGATGCCCTGCTGGATCGCCTCCTCGTAGATGCGGGCCAGCCCGGCCCCCGTGGATTCAGGGACGGCCATCCCGTCGGCGATGGCGCGTCCTGCCACCTCCCGGAGCCACTGTTCCCTGTCGCCATCCGCTCCCGCCCCGAGGATCCGCTCCAGTTCCGGGCCGGAAACCTCGCCGCGCCCGGCCCGATCCAGGAACCCCTCCCCCTCCCCCGCGGCCGCCAGGGCCTGAAGCAGGAGACGCGCCGCCCGTTCGAGATTCTCTGCCTGCCACGCCTCGAGGCTTCGCCTGACCAGGCTGTCGAGGCTCTCCTTCGAGACGAAGGCTTTGCTGTCGTGGACCATCACCACTTTGGTCCCGCCGAAGAGGGAGAGCGTGCGGAGCCGCACGGAGAGACTGGCGAGATCCTGATCTTCCGGGACCACCTCGACGCTGAGGGCCTGCTGCCCGGGCGGCACCAAGGCCTCCAGGATGGCCTTGGCCCCCTCCTTGGCCAGGAATTCGTCTCCGTGGAGGAGGTACACCGGGGACCGCCTTCCCCGTGTGATCTCTGCCACCGCCTTCTCGACCGTGCCCGTCATTCAGATTCCCTCACGGCTCTCTTCCCGGCGCGGACTTGGGGCGGGGCCGATCGGCGGGTGCGGCCGCCGCCAGCGCCACCAGGATCGACTCCCCGAAGGTCTCGGACCGCCAGCGCCGGAGACCGTCCATGCCCCGCAGGGCATCGAGGTCAGCGGGAACTTCCTCGGCCAGGCGTTCGATGAGACGTCGCGGCAGGAGCAATCCAGGATCCAGGCCGAACTGTTCGGCCGCCTTGGCCCGCCATCGGGTCACGGCGTCGATCCGCCGCTGCATCCCGGGCGGCACCCGGGGCTTCTTCGGCCGGGGATAGGTGGGAAGCTCCGCCTCGGAGATGCTGCGGCCCCGGGCGACGGCCGCCAAAAGGCCGTCCCCGTACCGCTCCACCACCTTGGGGGAGCAGCCCGGGACGGTGAGGAGTCCCTCCCGCGTCCGCGGGCGCTCGGCCGCCAGACGGACCAGGGAGTCGTTGCCCAGGACCTTGAAGGGCGGCCGGCCCGCCCCGCGCGCCCAGCCCTCGCGCGCCACGAACAATTCCCGCAGGACCGCCAGTCCCCGGCCGTCCAGCTCTCGCGCGCCCTTCACCCGGACGTAGTCGTCCGGGTCGAAGACGCGCTTGACCGCCGGGATCATTGCCAGCGCCTCGCACTCCTCCCGCACCCAGTCCGCACGACCCCGCGCCGAGAGCTCCGCCAGCAGCCGTTCCCGGAGAGGGATCAGATACCGGACGTCCTGCGCGGCGTAGAATTTCTGCGCCGGGGTAAGCGGGCGCCGGGCCCAGTCGTCTTTCTGGCGCGACCGGCCGGGCGGGATCCCGAAGAATCGCTCCAGAAGCGACGTCAGGCCGAGCTCCGGCAGTCCCAAGAACTGCGCCGCGACCATCGTGTCGAAGATGCCCGCGAACTCGAAGCCGAAGTCCCGCTTCATCGAGGAGAGGTCGTAGGAGGCCCCGTGAAACACCTTGACGGTGACTGGGTCGGCGCACAGGGGCGCCAGAGGGGACAGATCCCCCACGGCCAGGGGATCCACGAGGCTGACGGGAGCGTCCCCGGCGGCCACCTGGAGCAGACAGACCTTTTCCGGAAAGCTGTGCAGGCTGTCGGATTCTGAATCGAGCCCGATGATCCCGGCACCCGCCAGGGCGGCCGCCAGCCCTCGAAGTTCCTCGGAGGTTCGGACCCAGGCGGCTGCCGGAAGGGGAGGGGGAGTTCCGTGGGCGTGATGGGTTCTTGGCATCCCGATCTCGACGTCGCGGGCGGCCGGACCCACGGGCATCGGCGCCACGGGGGCAGAAGGCCACCTACTTGATGGCCAGCTTCCCCTTGGCGGCCAGGGGGCCCAGCCAGGGGAGCGAGTTGCAACCGTACCAGTAGATCCCGGATCGCTCGACGAGCACGGGGACCGAAACCTGGGTGCCGGCCGGGAGGGTCGCGCGGACATTCAGATCGGGGATCTGGAAGATGTGCTGTTTCCCCACGCTCGTCACCTGGAACGTGATCAGGAGGGCGCGCCCCTGGCGGTCGGCGGCCAGCACGGACGGCTCGCATTGGTTGTTGCGGGCCA
Source organism: Candidatus Methylomirabilota bacterium (assembly GCA_016209725.1). GTDB lineage: Bacteria > Methylomirabilota > Methylomirabilia > Methylomirabilales > 2-02-FULL-66-22 > 2-02-FULL-66-22. The sequence goes on from JACQVO010000217.1 coordinate 11,078, forward strand.
CGATCTCGAAGGCAACCCGCTGGACATCTGCGGGTGCCATCGGTGCAGGCGCCCGATCACCGAACCACCGCCCACATCCAGCCGCCAGCACCACCAGGAGGACTGCAGGCGCAACCCATCGGCTCACGCGGACCTCCCACCCCCCCTCCGGAACCGGCACACCGTAACACAGGACCCCGGAAGTTGCAACGACCCCGAGGCGACTGCCGGAGGGTAGTTCCCCGTTGACGGCCCTCTCTGCACTCTGATATTTTGCGCCCAACGTGGAGCGGGGTGATCATGTACCGCAGGCGACCTGTGGGCGCCAGGATCTTCTTTCTCCTCATCGTCGCTCTCGGCCTCGGCCCGACCGCACCGGATGCCGCGACGCTCACCCTGGGCGAGATCAACCCGCTCACGGGGCGTTTTGCCGCCCACGGCGTCGCCCTGCACCAGGGGATTCAACTCGCCGTGGAGGAGGTCAATGCGTCGGGCACGCTGCGCGTCACCCTGGCGAGCCGCGATGACGAGGGCAGGCCGGATCGCTCGGTGGCGGCGGCCGAGGAGCTGATCACGCGACTACGGGTGGCGGCCCTGGTGGGCGGCTACGTGGATACCCTGGTGGGCCCCATCAGCGAGGTGGCGGAGCGGCAGAAGGTCCCCTACATGGCCACGGCGTCCCTGGATGAGCGGCTCACCCAACGGGGGTACCGCTACTTCTTCCGGATCAGCCACCTCCAGGCCTACGTGGACAGCATGGTGGGCGTGGTCCTGGACCTCTTCCGTCCGCGCCGGGCGGGCATCCTCTTCTCCGCCACCCCGGGCGCCTCCCAACTCGCCAGACGCCAGCGCGAACGCCTAGAGCAGGCGGGGGTCCACGTGCCGGTCTTCGAGATGTTCACGTCCGGGATATCGGACTTCACGCCGTTCCTGGCCCGAATCCGCGACGCCAACGTCGAGGCGCTCATCTCCGATGCCTTCTTTGCCGACCACCTCGTGATGGTGCGGCAGCTCCGGGGCCTTGAGGTCAACGTCAAGGCCTTTCTCGGCGCCTTCGGGATGGAATTCCCCGAGGTGGTCCGCGACCTGGGCCCCGCCGGCGAGTTCCTCTTCGGGACCACCGGGTGGGAGCCGGCCCTGGCGGAGCCCGGGACCGAGGCGGCGTCCCGCGCCTTCGTGGAACAGTATCGGAGGCGATTCGGGGCCGTGCCGCCTCCCCTGGCCATGCACGGCTATGTCGCGGCCCGCGCGATCCTCGCGGCTGCGGGGCAGGCGGAAAGCCGGGGGCGCGAGGTCGGATCCGAGGCGATTCGCCAGGCCTTGCAGGGCCTGGACCTGCCCACGCCACTCCAGCGCCTGCAATTCGACAGCCGCGGGGAAGCCAGGCACTATCGACGCTTGATCGTGCAGATCCAGGGCGGCGCCCGCGTCGTGGTGTATCCACCCGACCGGGCCACGGGGAAGGCCCGCTACCCGATGCCTCTGTGGAAAGACCGGTGAAAGAAATTTCGAATATCGAATGGCGAATTGCGAATTTGGAACGGGGATGATGAACTGCCTTCTGCTTTCTGCTTTCCGCCGTCGCGGGTGTCGCGTGCTTGAGACGGTAGCGGGCGGCCTGATCACGGGGATCTTCTACGCCCTGCTGGCCTCCGGCTTTGCCCTGGTCTTCGGCGTCACCCGCGTCTTCAACCTGGCGCACGGCGACCTGGTGGTCCTGGGCGGGTACGTGGGGGAGCGCCTCTGGCATGGGGGAGGCATCTCCCCGCTCCTGGCCATGCCCCTGGCGGCGCTGCCCGCCATGCTCCTCGCCCTGGCCTCCCGGCCGCTCTTGGCCCGGGTGGGGGAGCCCTTCGTCCTGCGCTCGGTCGTCCTGACCTTCGGCGCGTCGCTCTTGATCCAGAGCGCCTTGCAGTCGACCTTCACGGCCGACTTCCGGTTGATCGCGGTGCCGGGATGGGACCGCGGCCTCACGCTTCTTGGTGCACGGGTGGCAGCGGGACGTCTGATCACCGCGGCCACGGCCCTCGTCGTCCTGGCGCTCCTGCACCTGCTCTTGTCGCGCACGGTCTTCGGGAAGAGCCTCCGGGCGGTGAGCCTTGATCGCGAGGGGGCTGCCTCGGCCGGAATCGACCCGGCCCGGGTGGACCGCATCGCGCTACTCCTGGGCGGGGCGCTGGCGGGGGCGGCCGGCCCGCTCTTCGCGGCGGGGCAGTACGTGACCCCGTCCGCCGGGATCGGCCCGACGCTGACGGCCATTATTCTCACGATCTTCGGCGGCGTGGGCAGCATGAGCGGCCTGCTCTTCGGCGGAGTCCTGTTGGGCCTGGCGGAGGCGCTGGCTGCCTGGACCGGCGGAGCCATGTGGCGCGACGTGACGAGCCTCGCCTTGCTCCTCGTCCTGCTGCGCTGGCGCGGAACCGGCCTTCTTGGCGGGCGAGCCGCCTGATGCGGCAGGACTCGCCCGTGCGGGCGCTCCGCGAGGTCCGGGGGATCTTCCGCTGGGTCGGGATCGGAGGAGGCAGTATGGCCGTTCTGCTGCCCATCGTGGCCGCACCGCGCGAGTATCTGCTCTACCTCGGAACCATGGCGCTGGTGTTCGGCCTCCTCGCCCAGAGCTGGGGCCTGCCGGCCCAGGGGGGGCTGATCTCCTTCGGCCATGCCGCCTTTTTCGGGGTGGGAGCATACGCCTCGGCCCTGCTGAGCCTGCGCTGGCAGCTCTCTCCCTGGATTGCCCTGGCGGCGGCCGCCGTCCTGGCGGCGGCCTGCGGCGTCGTGGCGGCGGAGATGGCGGGCGATCTGGCGGGGCCGTATTTCTCCCTCGCCACGCTGGCCATGGCGGAGATCCTTCGCGTCGTCGCCCTGCATTGGACCAGCCTGACGGAGGGGGCCTGGGGCCTGGTGGGGATTCCCGGCCTGCCGCCCATGGGGGTGGGCGGGCTGGCGCATCTTTTCGGGAGCCGGGTGACGGATTACTACGCGGCCCTCTGCATGCTGACGGCCATGTGCGTGGTCCAAGCCTGGATCCGGCGCGCCCCCCTCGGTCTCGCCCTGCAGGCGGTCCGCCAGGGCGAGGTGCGGGCCGCCGCCCTGGGCGTGGACATCCGCCGCGTGAAGCGGATCGCCATGGGTGTGAGCGGCCTGTTCGCAGGAGGCGCGGGCGCCCTGCATGCCCACATCTTCCGGTGGGTGGATCCGGCCAGCGCCTTCAGCCTGCACCTCTCCGTGCTGCCACTCGTCATGGCGATGTTCGGAGGAAGCCGGTACCTGTTGGGTCCGGCCTTCGGCGCGGCGGTCCTGTACCTCGCCAACGAGTTGATCTTCCAGCGCCTCGCCCCGGGCGGCCATCTGTGGTTGTACGGCGGGGCCGTGATCCTGATCATCCTGTTCTTGCCGGACGGGCTCCTGGGATGGATCGAGACGCGGGCGGGAGGACGTCGTGGCCCTGTGTGAGGCGATTGGCCTGTCGAGACGGTTCGGGGGAAATGTCGCCCTGCAGGACGTGACGCTCCGGCTCGAGCCGGCCACCATCGTGGCCCTCATCGGGCCCAACGGATCGGGGAAGACGACGCTCTTCAACCTTCTGGCGGGGCAACTGCGGCCCTCGGCCGGCGCGGTGCGATGGCGGGGACGGGACATCACGGACTGGCCGCCCCACCGTCGGTGCCGAGCCGGGATCAACCGCACGTTCCAGGTGGCCCGGCCGTTCCAGGACCTCACCCTCCGTGAGAACGTGGCCCTGGGCCTCCTGTACGGAAGGCCGCTCGAAGGGGTCGGGCGGCGCGATGCCCTGGCCCGCGCCCAGGATGTCCTGGGGGACGTCGGTCTGGCCGCCAAGGCAGGCGAGGCCGCCAGGGCCTTGAGCCTGGGCGAGCTGAAACGGTTGGAGCTGGCCATGGCCGTGGCTACGCAACCGGCCCTCCTTCTGATCGACGAAGTCCTGGCGGGACAGAGCCCCACTGCCGCCCAGGAGATCCTCGGCTACCTGGCCAGGCTTCGGGCGCAGGGATTGGCCATCTGCCTCGTGGAACACCGCCTCCAGGCCCTCCTCGCCGTGGCGGACCGGGCCGTGGCGTTGCACCAGGGTCGGGTCATCGCCGAGGGAAGGCCGGGGGCGGTGACCAAGAGCCCGGTCGTCCTCGAGGCCTACCTCGGGGAGTCCGGGCGATGAGAACGCTGCAGCCGTCGGCGGCGCGCCGCTCGCCCGCCAGGACGAGGCCGTGACCGCGCCCTTGCTCCGCGTGCGGGACCTCGAGGTCTTCTACGGAGAGGCCCAGGTGCTCTATCACGTCTCTCTCGACGTGTCCGGGGGCGAGATCGTCGCCATGGTCGGCCCCAACGGGAGCGGGAAATCCACCCTCCTCCGGACGATCCAGGGGCTCCACCCCCCTCGGCGGGGCGAGGTCTGGTTGGACGGGATTCGCATTGACGGGCTGCCCGCCCACGAGGTGGTGGCGCGCGGCGTGACCTGCATCCCCGAGGGGCGGCGGTTGTTTCTGGGCATGACCGTCCGGGAGAACCTGGAGATCGGGGCCTATCTTCTCCCGGCCCGGCGACGGATGGCCGAGGGCCTGCGCGAGGTTCACGCGCTCTTTCCCGTCCTGGAAGGGAAGGGCAAGGCGCAAGCGGCCACCCTCAGCGGCGGCGAGCAGCAGATGCTGGCCCTGGGCCGCGGGCTCATGACGTACCCCAAGATCCTCCTCCTCGACGATCCCTTCATGGGCCTGGCCCCCCGCACGATCGCCGGGCTGTGTGACACCCTGCGCGCCCTGAGCGGCCAGGAGATCGGCATCCTGATCGCCGGGCAGCACGTGCGGCGGATCCTCACCCTGGCCGGCCGGGCCTACCTCGTGGAGCAGGGACGGATCACGGACCAGGCGCCGGGTCCCCAGTTGCTGAACTCGCCGCATCTGCGACGGGCGTTGCTGAATACGGCGTAGCCGAACCAAGAGCGTTCGGCAGTTCGGCGGTTCGGCAGTTCGGCGGCGGGCACAGCGCAGTGCAAGAGGCTCAATTCCCGGTTGTCAGTTGTCGGTTTTGAATTTTCAATTGAATTGGAGTTCTCCATGGAATTCACTCGCCTGACCGAGGTGCGAAGCCGGGACGGCCACATGGTCCCGGCGTATCTGCTCCAACCGGCATCCCCCCTCGCCGGCGTGGCGGTCGCCCACGGCTACGGGGGAAACAAGGAGCACATGCTGGGCCTGGCGGCCAGACTGGCCGAGCAGAACCTGGCGGCCTGCGTCTTCGACACTCGGGGGCACGGGGAACACCCGGCCCCGCTGGGTCCGGCGATGCTGGAGGACCTCGAGGCGATCCTGACCTTCCTGCGGCGGTTCGGACGCGTGGCGGCCGTGGGGCATAGCCTGGGGGGACGGCTGGCCCTCCACTCCAGCGCCGACGTGGTGGCGGCGATCTCCCCCGCCCTGCCGCAGCGGCCCTCGGAAGAGGGGCGGGCCATGCTGATCCACTTCGGAGGCACGACCGTCCGGGCAGAGGGGCCCGGCGAGATCCTGGACCTCCTCCGGCAGATGCCGCCCGCCGCCGCCGCGCTGCGCCCCACGCTCTTGATCCACGCAGAGGCGGACATCCCGTCTTTGATCGAGGGGGTGCGCGCCGCGGCCAAAGAGATGCCCGACGCCGTGATCCAGGTGATCTCCCGGCACCAGCACCAGCCCGCCGCGCTCCCGGCGAGTCTCCTCGCCTACCTGCCGCGGTGGTTCAACCACATTGACCTGAAGGCCAACAGCGAGCTATACGTAAGGGTGCCGGCCTGGCTCGCCGGGCAGCTCGTCCCGCGCCCCGGCTGATCCGCCGCCCACATCTGACGTGGCCGGCACGGGGGGACGTGGCGGGGGCGGGCACGGACCGCGCGCCCCATCCACGGATCATCATCTGGCTGGACTATTTCGGGCAGACGGAGTGTAATACCTGGCCCCCGGGGGCCGGCCTCGGGTCGGGTGGAGAGATGCCGAAAGGAAAAGCGCCTGTGGAGCCGCTCTCGAGAATCCAATCCCAGCGCCGGTTCATCCAGCAACGCGCCAGGCAATTGCTGGAGCGGGTGGGCCGGATGGACGATGAGGAGCTGCGCTGGACCATGCGGATGTTCGCCGACTGCCTCTCGCCGGACCAGCGTGTTCGGCATCTGGGCGACTACAGCGAGCACTGGACCGTGGATCAGCTCCGACGCTTCGTGTCGGGTTTCATCCCGCAGTACACGGACTTGGCCCTGGAGGATCTGAGGTTGAAGGAGGACACGCAGGGCAGCCGGCTGGTGGACCTCACCGACGAGGAACTCCAGAGCATGTCCCTGGCGGAGAAGTGGTCCCTCCTGGCGCAGGATGCCGGAGGCTTGCGGCCCGATCAACTGCGGCGCGAGCTGGCCCGGCTGTTCATGTGCAAGTCCTACGACCTGTTCCATGACGTCGGTCTGTCCGAGGCTGCGGTGGAGTTTCCCGCCTATCATCGCGTGCGGGAGGCGCTGGAGGCGAGACCCGAGGCAACCGTTCAGACGCTCCTGCGGCTGGTCCTGGAGCGGGCCGAGCGGCTCAGTGACGGAACGCCGGACGAAGTGGAGACGGCCCTCGCCGAGATCCGGGAGGCCATCGGTCGCGCCCTGGGCATCCTGATCCCCGTGGACCAGCTCTACGCCGGCCAGATGGCGAAGCTCCCCCTGGCAGGCCCCGACGAGATGGCCGATGCAGCCCCCCAGGATCCGGGGGCGGCCGGGACGGAGATGTCCGCCGAGGAGCTGGCGACCCGCTTCCTCCTCCTGACGGACCTCATGAGCCTGCGAGAATGGGAGGAGTATCTGCTGCCCCTGCAGCGGCAGTACCGGTCCATCACCGAGATCCCGCCCGAGGACCTCCGCGCGCTCTTGCCCCGCCTGTCGGCGCGGCTGGGGGACCGCCGCATCACCGACTTCGCGGAACGCTACCGCGCGGGCCGGATGGTGGCCGAGCGCAAGGTGGATCGGGAGATCTGGGAGATGCTTCCCTCCGCCGAGCGATTGACCGTCCTGGAACGGGACAACCGGACCATGGACATCGCCCAGTCCGCCCGGCAGTTGGCCAAGATCTTTTTCAGCTTCCACTATGACATGCTCTTCGACGCCGGGTTCCACGCGGACCTGCTGCGCTCGCCCCGCTATCAGCACCTGGTCAACCGGCTCATCAGCCGGTCGCCCGGCGAATCCGACCGGGAGCCCGCGGGACAGCCGGTGGAGGAGCTGACCCGAACCGTGACCCGGATGATGCTCCAGCTCGAGGCCATGCCGCCCGAGGCGCGGCCCGCGCGTCTGCAGGAAATCCGCGCCCTGATCGCCACGGCCCTGGGTTTGCCGGACGACCTCACCTACTTCGCCGACAAGGAGGGGCGGGCCTGAAGGCTATTGCGGAATGCCGAATGCGGAATGGGGAATGGACAGTACCGCCGACCCCCTAGTGCCTTCGGAGAATTCCGCATCCCGCATTCCGAATTCCGCATTCAAACTCGCAAAGGGGGTCCGACATGAAGTGGGAATACCGGGACGAGATGGTGATGTTCAAGGAGACGCAGGACGGCCTGATGAGCAACCTGGAGCCGTTGGGCGCCTGGGGGGCCGAGGGATGGGAGCTGGCGAGCAGCGTGCCGCTCATCGCGCCGAACCGGGACGGCGTCGCCTACGGGACGGTCGGCGCGCTCCTCATCTTCAAGCGGCCGCTCCCCGACTAACCCGTCGCCCAGCGAGGACTGCCGTGCCTGTCGGCAAGCGCCGCCATCCCATGTACGAGGGCATCGCCCTTTTGGCCGACCCCATCTACGGATACATCCAGTTTACCGTCCCGGTGGAGGAGCAGGCCGGCGAGCGGACGGAGAAGGACCTCATCGATACGCCGTGGCTCCAGCGGCTGCGCAAGGTGCATCAACTGCAGTCCAGCTTCTGGGTCTTCCCGTCCGGCGAGCATAGCCGCTTCCAGCATTCCCTGGGCACCATGCACATGGCCGGCCGCTTCGCCGACCGGCTGTACCCCAGCCTGAAGCAGGTCTTCGGCCGCCAGTGCCCGTCCCAGCCTTATGTGAAGGAGCTCCTCCGCCTCACCGGCCTCCTCCACGATGTCGGCCACGGCCCCTTCAGCCACTTCTTCGATCAGCATTTCCTGGAGCCCCTCCACAACACCACCCACGAGGGGATCGGTCAGCGCATCGTGTTGGAGAGGCTGGGCGAGATCATTCGGGGAATCCAGCGGAGTCCCGACGGGCCCCTGGAGGAGAAAGAGAAGATTCAGCCCGAGTACATCGCCTTCCTGATGCGCAAGCCCGAACCGGGAGCCGCCGAGCTGGCGCCCCGCTGGCTCCAGACCCTCCAGCCCGTCTTCTCGGGCATCTACACCGCCGACAACATGGACTACATCCAGCGGGACGCCTACATGACGGGTTTCTCCCTGGACATGGTGGACATCGACCGGCTGCTCTATTACACCTTCGTCACCGACAAGGGCTTGACCCTGCATAAGTCCGGCTCCTCCACCCTGCGCCGCTTCGTGAACGCCCGATTCACCATGTACGCCGATGTCTATTTCCACCGGACCAACCGCGCGGTGGACCTGCACATGCAGGAGATCTTTCAGGAGACGATCCAGTTGCTGTTCCCCTTCGATCCCCGGGAATCGCTGGACGCCTACCTGGGCGTGAGCGACTGGTCGCTAATGGAGGGGGTGCAGCGGTGGGTCACCGAGGCCGACCCGCGCAGACGGTCCCTGGCCGCCGAGTGGGCCAAGATCCTCAACCGCGAGGTCAAGTGGAAGATGGCCTACGACCACACGGAGACCATGGACGAGCCGCGCGGCAAGAAATTCTGGTCGACCCGGGACCTGGAGGAGGCCATCCGGAAACGCCTGCCCGAGCCGCTGCGCGAGATTCCCTTCAAGGTGGACATGGCCCG